>CAKPLV010000010.1 GCA_934167735.1 uncultured Clostridia bacterium
TTCTACTTTTTTTCTCCATTCTTCTTGAAGCTTTTTTGTGTTAAATATTTTCATTTTTATCATCCTCTTTTATTTTTTAACCTAGTTATATTAACTTTTTTATAAATAACAAAAATGCCTAGGTAGCAGCGTACTTAACATATGCTTAGCTTTTTGCTACCCTCCCTAGGTCTTACTCTATAAATATTTTAGCATACAATAAAATGTGTGTCAAATATTTTATTAACACTCAAATACAAACAATAACTCTGCCAGCAATGCTAGCAGAGTCTTTGTTTTATGCGTTTTTTCCGCAACAATTCTTATATTTTTTTCCTGAACCGCAAGGACATGGATCATTACGTCCAACTTTTGGTCCGTCATTTACAACTGTTTTATTTTCTTCTGATTTAATTTGTTCTCCATTATCTAAACTGTTGATTGCTTGTAATGCTGCTCCTGTGATTTTTGCAACTTCTTCTCTCTTAACCTCTTCTTGTTTACGGATATTCATCAATAATTTTACAACATCATATTGAATGTCATAAATCATTGCATCATACATATCTCCACCTTCAATTCTATATTTTACAACAGGATCTTCTTGTCCATATGCACGTAATCCAATTCCGTTTTTTAATTCATCCATTGCATCTATGTGATCCATCCATTTTTGATCAACGATTTTTAACATTACAACTCTTTCAAGTTCTCTAAGTTCATCTGCACCGATTTCGGTTTCTTTTGCTTCATATTTATTTACAGCTTCTTCTTGTAATTTTTCAACAATTGCTTCTAAATCTTTTGAATGTTCTTTAATAAAATCAAACATATCTATTCCAAAAATACTTTTTATTTCTGTATCTAAAGATTCAATATTTATGTCTTCTTCACTTCCGAAGTAATTTGAAACAACTGTACTTGCAAGTGACCTTATCATATTTGTTATACTGTTTTTCAAGTTTTCTCCATTAAGAACTTGTCTTCTTTGAGCATATATTGTCTCTCTTTGAGTATTCATAACATCATCATATTTTAATACATTTTTTCTTATACTGAAGTTTCTACCTTCAACCTTCTTTTGAGCAGATTCTACAGCATTGCTTATTAATTTATTTTCAATTGGTATGTTTTCATCCATTCCCATTGTGTTATATACTTTTGTAATCATGTCTCCACCAAATATCTTCATAAGATCATCATCTAATCCTATATAGAATTTTGATTCTCCCGGGTCTCCTTGACGACCACTACGTCCACGTAACTGATTATCAATTCTTCTTGATTCATGTCTTTCTGTACCAATTATTTTTAATCCACCAGCTGCAATTACTTTTTCTTTTTCTTCTTTTATTTCTTTGTCATATTTTTCTTCTAATTTTTTGAATGTTTCTCTTGCTCTTAATATTTCTTGATCATCTGTCTCATAGTATGTGTTTGATTCTTCTATAAGATTTTCTGGCACTTTATTTTTCTTCATTTCTTGTTTTGCAAGATATTCACTATTTCCTCCAAGCATAATATCTGTACCACGACCTGCCATGTTTGTTGCAATTGTAACTGCTCCAAATTTACCTGCTTGTGCAATTATTTCAGCTTCTTTTTCATGGAATTTAGCATTTAATACTTCATGTTTTATTCCTTCTCTTTTTAAGATTCTACTTAATTTTTCTGATTTTTCAATTGAAACTGTACCAACTAATACTGGTTGTCCTTTTGCATGACTTTCTTTTATGCTTTGTACTATTGCATTGAATTTTGCATTTTCATTTTTGTATATTACATCATTTTGATCTAATCTGATCATTGGTTTGTTTGTAGGTATTGAAACAACATCTAAGTTATATATTTCTTCGAATTCTTCTTCCTCTGTCATTGCAGTACCTGTCATTCCAGATAGTTTATCATACATTCTGAAATAGTTTTGGAATGTAATTGTTGCTAAAGTTTTTGATTCATCAGCAATTTTTACTCCTTCTTTTGCTTCTATAGCTTGATGTAAACCATTATTGTATCTTCTTCCATACATTATACGACCTGTAAATTCGTCAACAATTAATACTTCTCCATCTTTTACTATATAGTCTATATCTTTTTTCATTATTCCATGTGCTCTTAATGCTTGATTTACATGATGTACTAATGTTGAGTTTTCTATATCATTGAAGTTTTCAAGTCTAAATGTTTCTTCTGCTTTTTTTATTCCTTTTTGAGTAAGTGTTGCAGATTTTGCTTTTAAGTCTACTATATAATCATATTTTTCGTTATCTTCTGCTTGTTCTTCATCTTTAACATCTTCTTCTATTATGATTTTTGGTGTTAATCTTTTTACAAAGTCATTTGCTTTTTTGTATAAGTCTGATGATTGATTTGACCTTCCTGATATTATAAGTGGTGTTCTTGCTTCATCTATTAATATACTATCAATCTCATCAACGATTGCATAATTTAGACCTCTTTGTACTAATTGTTCTTTGTAGATTACCATATTATCTCTTAAGTAATCAAATCCAAATTCGTTGTTTGTACCATATGTAATATCACATGCATATGCTTTTTTCTTTTCTTCTGGATTCATTCCTGAAATTGCTAGTCCAACAGATAGTCCTAAAAATTTATATAATTTCCCCATCCATTCACTATCTCTTTTTGCAAGGTAATCATTTACTGTTATTACATGAACACCTTTACCTGTTAAAGCATTTAAATATACTGGTAATGTGGCAACTAATGTTTTTCCTTCTCCTGTTTTCATTTCAGCAATTCTTCCTTGATGTAATACAATTCCACCTATTAATTGTACATTAAAGTGTCTCATTCCTAATACTCTTTTTGAAGCTTCTCTAACAACTGCAAATGCTTCTGGTAAAATATCATCAAGTGTTTTTCCTTCTTCTAATTCTTTTTTAAATATATTTGTTTTATTTTTTAATTCTTCATCTGATAATTTTGATATTGTATCTTCTAATGCATTTATTTGATCAACTATTGGTTTTATTCTATTAACTTCTTTTTCACTATAGCTTTTAAATATCTTACTGAATATTCCCATTTTTTCTCATTTCCCTTCTTATATTTTTTGACTTGTTATAATATATCACGAATATATTGATTTTTCAAGTATTTTATTTAAATTAATAGATTTACAATTCACATAAGAAAAGGACAGGAAAAATTCCTGTCCTTGTTTTGATTTTTTTAAGATTTGGCTTAAAGAATTGATTCAAAATTTGTAGGCAAGAGATCTGAAATTCCATCAGACTGAATTCTGAATGCTACTTCAGGCATTGCAATTTCAATCTGATCTTCTGGAATGCTCAGGTTCTCTAAAAGGTATTCTCTAAACTTCACTTTAGTTTCCTCATCACCATGATTAATTATTATTGATCTTGTGTTTGGAAAACACTTAATCAAGTTGAGTAATTTGTTTCGTGGTGCATGACCAGACATCTCTGCAGTTTTTAAGACATCACATCTTTTAACCTGTTCTCTGCCATTGTAAGAAACTTTTTCTCCAATTGGAGTGTTCAGTAACTGATAACCTTTAGAATCCGGAGAGCAATATCCAAGTAGATGAATTAGTACATCATCTCTTGACAAGAAAGAATCAATATACTTCTGGATAGGTCCATATGATCCCATTCCACCAGGTGATATGATAATCTTAGGCTGAAGATTATCAATGATATCTTTCCTGTAAGTCAACCGTTCACTTGTTCTAGGAACGAAATTAGTTCCTCTTGGAACAAAGTCTTTCATCAGTTTCTTTATTCCAATGTCGTTGTACATATAAATCCGTGTGAACTCTTGTGAAGATCCACCATCAGCATATATCGGAGTTGATTCAGGAATAATACCCTTTTTCTTCCACATTTTAATGTCGAACAAAATCTCCTGATATCTTCCCTGTGCAAATGCTGGGTATACAACAGTTTTTCCGTCCTTAAGTGCCTGTACTGTGTTTCTCTCCAAACACTTTTCAAACATAGGATTTGTAGAATCTACATCTCCATATGTTGATTCACAGAACATTGCAGAGATGTTTAATTCTCTTGCCTGTTTTGGTGGCATCTCTACATTGAAAAAGATATTACTGTCTTTGTAATCTCCTGTATAAAGCAGGGTAATATCTTCTTCTCCTGGACAAGTAATTACTACAAGTGTAATTACTGCTCCTACCAGATGACCATTAGAATAGAAAACAATTCTAATGTTTTTATCAGGTTTTAAGATTCTCTTTGTAGCACACCCTACAACCAAGTCAAGTGTTTTCTCGACTTCATTCTGTGAACACAATGGTTCTTTTGTGAATGGTTCTGCAATTTTACAGCTGTCATATAATGAAACTTCCATTAATTTAGCTGTTGCATGATGTGTAAAAATCGGACCACTAAATCCCTGCCTTACAACTACTGGTAACAATCCCTGATGATCATGATGACCATGTGTGAGGATTATAAAGTTAATCTTACCAGCATTGAAAGGAAAGAAACTGTTATAAAAGCCATTGTTATCTTTTCCCTGTGCTGCTCCAGCATCAACGAGGAAGCGTACATTTCTTCCATCTGGCCAGTGTACAGAATTTAAAATACTCGAGCCTGATACTGCTTTGTGCCGAAGATACGAATCAACATAAAATTTTTTATTTTTGCCAATCTTCATACGATCACTCCTTATATCAAAAGTTTTTCGATATAAAATTATGTTAATAAGTTACATTTATATTATACACAGAAAATGTCAAAAAAACAAGACTTTTGGTTTAAAATGTGCCATTTGTTGGAACATATGTATTACTTGGCGGCTCAACAAACTGGATATTTGGTGTTTCGCATTCATTCATTTCATTTATTTTTACAATTGGAATATC
Organism: uncultured Clostridia bacterium; assembly: GCA_934167735.1. Lineage (GTDB taxonomy): Bacteria > Bacillota > Clostridia > TANB77 > CAG-508 > CAG-269. Next base: position 4,850 of record CAKPLV010000010.1, read on the forward strand.
TTCATTATGATATTTTCCGTTTTCAATTGTTCCAATAATTTCTACCCATGTACCATCTTGAAATTTTTGTGCATCTTTGTAATTACACAAAAATCCTACAACAACAGTCTGAGTTTTTGTATTATTTATATACATATCTCTTGCTATAACAAACTGATTTTGCTCAAAATCAAAAACTCTATAAACATATCCTATAAATTTAATTTTCATTCCTAAATATGATTCTGGTTTGTCATGAACAGCTTGTAATATATTTGTATAATTTTCTGCTTTTATTTCAGTTATTTTTTCATTTTTAATTTTATCATTTCCAACAAACTTGCCACTTGAAAAAAATATTCTATAAATACTTATTCCAAAAACTATTAGCATAAAAATTGATAACGCAATTATAATTATTCTCAGTGCTTTCCCACCACTTATTTTTATATTATATATAAACATCTTTCGCCTCCATATACGACTTTAATTAAGTATATGTTTCTAGATGAAAAAAAGAACTTTTACAAGTCCTTTTCTAGTTTTATTATACTTTTAAATACTATCAGTACTATCGGTCCTAATAACATTCCCATTACTCCTATTATTTTAAATCCTGTATACATTGCAATTAATGTAAATATAGGATGAATTCCTATTTTTCCACTAACAATTCTTGGTTCTAACAATTGTCTTATTAAAGACATTATAATCCATAAAATAATAATTGCTATTCCTAATCTAATATCACCATTAAGTGACGATATTACAGCCCAAGGAACCATAACAGATCCAGAACCTAATATTGGTAATGCATCAACAAATCCTATTCCTAATGCAATTAATAATGGATATTGAATATTCATTCCTATAAATTTAAAAAGATATAATCCTATAACAGATATAAAAAAAGAAACTAATATCAATATTGCTTCTGCTTTTAAATATCCTCCTAAACTTCTACTGATTTCTTTTATGTGTGTTAAAACTTTTTGAACCCATTTCTTTGGAAAGTGTTGTTCCATAAAATCTAAAATATATATTTTATCTGTACATATAAAATAAAGTGCTAATATAGTAATAATAGTATAAATAGATATTGTTGGAATTGATGTTATTACATTAATTAAGTTAGTCAGAAAACTTGTTAGCCATGTAGATATTTTTAATAAAATTTCTCTTGAAGCATTATCCATAATATTAAGAACATTGTTTGAAAAACTAATCTTATTTATTTCTAGTTTTCCAATGATTTCTTGAACTTGTGTATATGCTTTATCTATGTAGATATTTAATGCCTGTAATAAATTTGTAGATTCAGATATTAATGAAACTATTCCCCATGCAATCATTCCTATTAATATTGAGAAAAAAATTATAAATATTATTATCGCACTCATTTTTCTTGTTAAATTCATTTTTTTCATTAAATATCTTACAGCAGGTTCTATTATTAAAGATATTACAAATGCAATTAAAAAAGGCATATAAAAAAAAGCTAGTTTTATTCCTAAATATGTCATTAAAATTATAAGCAGTATTTTTAAAACTCTTTTTCCTATTTCGCCCAAATATTCTAAACTCATTTTTCCTCTTTTCTATGTATAGCAGCATTTCTGCTGCTTTTAGCATAATATGAATTTAATAATTATTTTTTGCTTGTCCTCCACATTCACATATTTTTTCTATTGTGTTACCTATTTCATTTTCTCCAATTTCTTTATCAAAATGTGCAAGATCTCCAATAGTTAAAATACCAACAACTTTGTCATTATCTACTACTGGTATTCTTCTTATTTGATTTTTGGTCATTTTTGCTTCTACATCTTTCACATTATCATTTTCATTACATGTGCATACATTGCAAGTCATAATTTCACTTGCTAAAGTATTTTTTGCCTCTTTATCACAAGCAACACCACGTAAAATAATATCTCTATCCGTAATTATACCTACTAAACAGTTTTCATCATTACAAACTGGTACACAACCTATATGATTTTTCTCCATTATTTTTGCAACTTCATTTAATTTTGTGTCTGGAGTTACACAACAAACATCATTACACATACAATCTTTTGCTTTCATATTAAACTCCTTTTTGTTTTTTTGAGATTTTGCTCTCATATATATTTTAGTCAAAAATAAAAAGATTATTCTTTTTTGAATAATCTTTTTTTATTTATCTTCCTTCTTCAAATTTGGCTTTTGATTCTTTTATTAATCCATCTAATTTTTTCATTGAAACAACTCTATTCATATCAAATCTATTTAAATTGAATTTATTTTTTTCGCTTGCATAATATCTTACTATATCTTCCCAATCATATACTCCTGATAAACTTACATTACCTGCAAAATATTTTTCTGCGACTTCATCATCAATATTTGTAACATTATATGGTATTAGATTTTTTCCTGCATTTACAGCACCTATACATCTATGATGACCATCTTTTAATACTGTTACTCCATCTTTTATTATTGCCTCAAGTTTTGGAGAATTATATGAAAATCCATTTTCCTTTATTGATTCAGCAATTTCTTCAACTGTAAATCCACAAGGAGATTTCGAAAGTGTTTCTCCTATTTTTTGTGATGGAACAAATGTTGCTGGATTTCTCCAATATTTAGGAAATCTTTCACCTTTTCCATATTTTTCTTCACCTGTTATTATTACATCAGCAGTATCTTCTGGTAATGTAAATAATGTATCAACAACTAAATCATAATTATTCAAATCTGAAAGATCTATACCATAATCTTGTTTATATCTTTCTATTTCAACATTTTTTCTTAAAGTTGTCTTTTTAATAGCATCTTCTATTGTTAAATATTGATCTTCTGGTCCTCTTGAACTATCTTTATAAGCTCTTCTTCCCGCTTCTTCTTCATTTAAAGTCATTCTTACTTTATATGATACAGGAATATTTTTCCATGCTAATCTTGAATCAACAATATAAACATCTTCTGGTCTTTCTTTTTCATTTATTTCTATTCCTTTTCTTTTTATTTCTTCATCAACCATTTTATCTATTAAATTTCTTTTTTCAGCAAAACTTGGGTCATTTTGAATATCAGCCAAATTTGCATCTTTTCTATCAGGATACATTTTAGTGTATTCTTTTGTTGCTAATTCTCTGAATATTTGCCCTGTTTTTATTACGTGTACATTATATCCCATGCTTTCATATTTGGCTTTTAAAGCATTTGTTACAGTAGATTTTCCACTTCCTGGATCTCCTGATATAGTAATTATTTTATTTCTTATTTCATTCATTATTATTATTACCTCCTAAATATATAACATACAACTCTATTTTACCACATTTTGTCTTTTTTTGCAACTTTTGGTCAATTTTTTATGTTTACTTTTATTTTTTTATAAAAGGAAGGTTTTATTCAAAACCTTCCTTTTGTAACTACTTCAAAATCTTATTCGCCCACTCAACCATTTCTGAATCTTCTGCGGTTAAGTTGGTTTCCCCATTAGTATTTGCTAAAACTTCTTTAGCAATGCCTCTAAGTTCTCTCTGCTGTATTGTACGATTACTATCATCGTTTTCGTATTTTTTTCTCTCAGCTCTAAGATCTTCCATAGTCGTCATAAAAAATATCCTCCTTTTGGGTTTTTTTACGAAAATATTATATCTCTTTTTGTTACTTTTGTAAAGAGTTTTATATATAAAATTTTCCCTTTGTTGCTTTCTTTATGTATTCTTCGTCATCAAAGTTCATTAAATGTACTTCTATTCCATAACTTTTTATTATTTCTAATATTCCATACATTTCATCTATTTTTAAATGACCTTTTCCATATCTTGATATATCAATATATAATTCATCAATTTCTCTTACATATGCTAAAAATGTTTCAATTTTATTTGTTTCTCCTGTATATAAAATGTATTTTTTATCTATTTTCAAACGTAGTCCATATGTGTCTAAATTTGTTCTAAATTCTGATGGAAATAAGAAAACATCTACTGTTTTTTGTTTTAATACATATGTTTCTTCAGGTGTTCCTGTTATATCTAAATATTCTTTAATATGTTTACACTTACATATTATTGTTGCTCTTCTATTATTATTGTACCATAAATATTGTAATAATCTACTTAATGATCCAACATGATTATCTCCTAAACTTGTTATTATTATGTCTATTTTTACAAATTTTCTAAAATCAAATTTATCTTTTATTTCATTAAATACAGCATATCCACAATCTATTATTGTTAATTTGCTTTCTGTTTCTAAATATGCACATGTATTTTTATTTCCATTCCAATCATCTTTTCCTATAAATTTTAATGCTCCCACTTTTGCCTCCTATCCTATTATTCTACTATATCCGACATTTTTTTGCAAATTTTTTAACAAAAAACGATATAAGAAAATCTCATATCGTTAATTTTGCTATATATTTTCATATAATCCATTATTTAAATCCTCATATCCTCTTGGACGTGGAGGCCTTGGACCTGGTCCAGGAAATGGTGGTCTTGGTCCAGGACCAGGTCCTGGGAATGGTGGCCTTGGTGGTCTTCCAGACAACAATTCTCTTAATATTAATATTCTAATCAAATCATTCATTAGTGGATTTCTTTGACGATTCTCCCCTCTGTTATCTTCATACATGCTAGGATCTTCTAATGCACGATATATCTCATTTGTCATATTATCTACTAATTCTTTTGTTATAGGTTCACGACTTTGTGCACATCTTTTTTGAACCATTGGATAAATCAATCTATATGTATCTGGATACATATTTTCAATTGCATCATTTTGCATATTTGAATAATATTCTTCAGTTCCCATAGGTCGATATCCTAATACACTTCTCATATAGTCATCATATAATGAGTTATTCATTTCATACCTCCTCATTTTTTCATACTATATGATATGTGCTTTTTTATAATTTGTTTACTTCTTCTTTAAATTTATCTCCTCTATCATACATGTCTTTGAACATATCAAAACTTGTACTAGCAGGTGAGAATAATACCACTTGACCTGGTTTTGCTATTCTTTTTGCTAAATCTAAACTTTGTTTAAATGTTTCACACATATGAATATCTAATTTTTTATCTTGAACTTCTAATTCTTTTTTTACAGCATCATATATCTTTGTTGCTGTTTGCCCAATTAATATCAAGCTTTTTACTTTTTCAACTATTGGTTTTGCAATTGGAGTATAATCTAGGTTTTTATCTGCTCCACCAGCAATTAATATAATTTCTTTATCAAATGAATTAAGAGCTGAAATTCCTCTTGTTGGTGTTGTACTTGCTGAATCATTATACCATTCAACACCATCTATTGTTCTTACTAATTCGAGTCTATGATGTACTCCTGAAAACTTCTTTATTGTTTCTAAAGCTTTTTCTGTATCAACTAATGTATTTGTTAATGCTAATACTGTACAAATATTTTGATAATTATGAACACCTTTTAATTTTATTTCTTTTGTATCTATTAGATGTCTTCTTAATCCATCTTTACATTCTTTTATTATTCCTTCATCAACTATGTATCCATCTTTTAATTTTTTCTCACTGCTAAATAATATTACTTTTCCATTTGCTTCATTTTGACAATTGCTTGTAATTTCATTATCAGCATTTAAAACTAATATTCCAGATTCATCTTGATATTTATATATATTTTTCTTAGAATCTATGTATTCTTGATAATCTTTGTGAACATTTAAATGATTTGGTGTTATATTTGTTATCGCAGATATATTAGGACTTATTGTCATTCCCATTAATTGAAAACTACTTAATTCTAATACAATTATATCTTCTGGTTTCATTTCACCTAATTTGGTGAATAATGGTATTCCAATATTTCCACCTAAATAACAATTATAACCTGCATCTTTTAATACTTCATATGTTAATGTAGTTGTTGTTGTTTTTCCATCACTACCTGTTATTCCTATAATCTTACATGGTGCCATTTTCATTAATTGTTCTATTTCTGTTGTAACAATAGCTCCTCTTTCTTTTTCTGCAACTAATTCTTTTTTAGATGGTAAACAGCTTGGTGATCTAAATATTAAATTATATCCATTTAATTTTTTTAAATTATCTTTTCCTAAAAAGAATTTAAAATCATATTCTTTTATTTTTTCAATAATCTTACTATCTATTTTGCTTTCTTCTCTATCATCAAATACAGTTACATCTGCTCTTTTTTGATGTAAATAATCTATTAATGGTATATTACTTACACCTAATCCTATAACTGCTACTTTTTTACTTGTAAGATCTTTTTCAAATTTTTCTAATTTTTCATTTTTAAATTCCATTTGTAACCAACTCCTTTATGTTTTTCATTATTTTTTTTGCAGATTCTTCTGCATTTTTACATTCAGTAACATCTATAATTTTTGTTTGAGGATATATATTGTAATATCCTGATTGTTCTTGTAATTCATCTCTTTTTTCTATCATTTCTTTTATTTTTTCTTTAGGTATTTCTTTATTATATTGTATGTATTTTCTGTTTATTCTTTCCTCTAATGATGCTGTTATAAAGAAATGATATGTTACTTCTGGATACATTTTAACTATATCTCTTGATGATAAAATTATATTGTATTTTTCTCTAAATTTATTTATTAAACTTTGTCCAAATTTATATAATTTTTCATTGTCTGCTATATTACTTACTTTTGAAACAGCCATTGATGACTTTTCATTTTGTAAATCATTTTCGTCTAATTTTTCGCCATTCATATACATAACTGTTTCTTTATTTTCTAATTTTATTTCTATATTTAGTTCTTTCATTAATTGAAATGCATCTAATCCTGCAGTTTGTTTTATTTCATTTTTTAACATGCCATATACAATTGCTCTATATATATTTCCACCATGTATTATTATTGAATTATCAATTTTGTCTAACAAACTTCTACAAATTGATGTTTTTCCTGAGCCAACTGTTCCTTCTATTCCTATTACTATATTATCCATTTGTTTCACCTTTTAATTTTTTGTTTATTATATAACTTTTTTATTTTGTTTACAATAGTTTGTATATTTCTTTTTAGTTTGGATAAAATATGTTTGTAAATTGAAATGGAGGTGTACTTCTATGTCAGAAAAAAATTCAAAAAAGAATAAACAAAATAAGAATTCAAACAATTCAAATTCTAATAATGAAAACAACAACAAATAGTTTGAAACAGAAAAAGCTATATAGTTTTAGTCTATATAGCTTTATTTTTATGCTGTTTCTTTTGATTCAACTGCAATTCTTTTTTCTTTTCTTTCTGATCTTTTAACTTTATTTTCATTTTCGATTATTTTTGGTCCTGCATTATTTAATACTGTATCTTTAGTAATAATGCATTTTTCAATTTTTTCATTTGAAGGTATATCAAACATGATATCTCTCATTATTTCTTCTATAATTGATCTTAGACCTCTTGCACCAGTTTTTCTTTCTATTGCTTTATCAACAATAGCTTCAAGTGCTTCATCTTCGAATTCTAGTTCAACATCATCCATTTCTAGTAATTTTTTATATTGTTTTACAAGTGCATTTTTTGGTTCTGTTGTTATTTTTATTAATGCTTCTCTTGTTAATTCTTTCAATGTTGCGATAATTGGTAATCTACCAACAAATTCAGGTATTAGACCAAATTTAAGTAAATCTTGAGGTAATAATTCTTCAAATATTTTATATTTATCTATTTCTTTATTACTTTGGATTTCTGCTCCAAATCCCATTGTCTTTTTTCCTGTTCTTTCTTTTATGATGCTTTCAAGTCCTTCAAATGCTCCACCACATATAAATAATATATTTGAAGTATCAATTTGTAATAATTCTTGATGTGGGTGTTTTCTTCCACCTTGTGGTGGAACTGAAGCTGTTGTACCTTCAACTATTT
>CAKPLV010000011.1 GCA_934167735.1 uncultured Clostridia bacterium
GCGCCAAGGACTTGGCGGGCAAATCATTTAAGGAAGCTAAATTATTTGAATAATGAATATAGCAATAGTTGGAACACGAAAAGCATCACAATATGGAAAAAAGATAGCATATAAATTATCAAAAGAATTAAGTGAAAAACGGAATAAATATTGTTAGCGGATTAGCAAAAGGAATTGATACATATGCACATCTCGGTGGAATACAAGGAAAGACAATTGCTGTACTTGGAGGTGGAATAAAAAATATATATCCTAAAGAAAATATAGAATTAGCTCGAAAAATTATTTTATTAGGAGGATGTATTATATCAGAATATAGTCCAGATCAAAAATCAAATAGATATAATTTTCCAAATAGAAACAGAATAATTAGTGGTTTATCAGAAGGAGTGGTTGTAATTGAAGCAGGTGAAAAAAGTGGTGCTTTAATAACTGCAGATTTTGCAATTGAACAAGGAAAAGAAGTATTTGCAGTGCCAGGAAATATAGATGAAGTGCAAAATATTGGTAGTAATAAATTAATAAAAGATGGTGCAAAAATTGTTCTTTCAGTTAAGGAAATATTAGAAGAAATTTGAACAAAAACTTGAATTTGAAAATCATTATGTGTATACTAAAATAAACAAAAGAGAGGAGAATGATAATGGATACAGACAAAATAGAAAAACTAAATAACTTAATAGATCAAATTGAAATTACAAAAGATAATGAAAAAGATGTTAAAAAAATGAAAGAATTAATAAAAAAGAAAAAATATACAGAGATTCTTGAAATATTAAAAAAAATAAATAGCGCTAAAAAGCCTGAAACTAGAGTGGCAGAGAAAAAAGAGAAAAAGGAAGAAAAACAAGAAGATATTTTAGAAGAAAATACAGATGAAGATGTAGAAGAAAACATTGAAGATAGTATAGAAGATATTTTTGAAACAAATGAAGATGAACCTGAAGAAGAAAATATATATCCCAAAAAATTATCAAATATAGAATTAGAAGAAGAATATATTAGTTTATTATTAGCAAATCCAAAAGCAATTTCAATGTATTATATATTACATGAAGATAACTTTTTTGAAAGTGACAAAATGTTAAACTTATATAAAAGTGTTCTATTTACAGAAGGCGAGAAATATGCACCACAAATTGCAAAAAATGAATATAACTTTGCACACGAAGGACCTGAAACATATGCAATAAAAAAAGAATATGAAGAAAAAGGTAAAAAATTAAAAAGAAGTTTTGAAAAAGTATATGTTGAATTAAGAAAATTATTTGAAATAAGAAAAAATTATTTGATAAATCCTATAAAAGAAACACAAGAAAAGATAGAAGAAATATTAGATTATGAATTGTATGATAAAATGACAATTCAAGAAGTAAAAGATGCAATTGAACAAATAACTGCAACTGAAAAATTTAAAAGAGGTGTTTTAAGTAAAAGTGTAACAGACTTTTTAGTAGCTGGTGAAAACAATTTAACAGAAGGATTAGCATTACCATTTCCTATATTAACAAGTGTATTTAAAGGAATAAGAAAAGGTGAAACAATGGCATATGCAATGCCTTCAAACTCAGGAAAAAGTAGATTTACAATTAATTTAGCGTCTTATTTATCATTCATCCATAAGAAAAAAGTACTAATAATTTCAAATGAAATGTCAGAAGAAAAAATGAGATTATGTTTAATAACAACAGTACTTAATAACAAAGAAATCCAAAAAATCCATGGTCAAAACATAAGTAAAACAGAAGGAGAACTTCTTGAATTTAAGTTCAGACCAGATGAAAATCAAAATGTAGAAGTAGATGAAGATGGATTTGTATTAAAAAAAGAAAATGAAACACAAAGAGAATTTGCAAAAAGATTAATAAATATTTCAGAAGAATTTAGAAAAGTAATTGCAGTTACAGATTGGATAGATAAACAAATTGATAATTCAATATATTTTGTTAATATTACTAACCATACAAATGATGAATTGGAAAAAGTTATATTGAATTATTATTATAAAGAAAATATGGAATATGTATTTTATGACACATTAAAAACAGATACTGAAAATATAGGAAATGGAGAAGAAATAAAGAAAACTGCTACAATATTATCAAATCTTGCTCAAAACTTGAATATATTTATTGCTTCATCATTACAATTAACTGAAAGTAGTACATTGCCTATAAATTTGAATATAAATGATTTAGCTGTTAGTAGAACAGTAAAAGAAGTTCTAGATACATTATGTTTGATAAAGCAAATATATAATGATGATTTAGATAAATACGAATATTCACTTGAAGAAGTTGATACAAAATTTTATGATTTAAAAAGATATAAAGATCCAGATGTAAGATATTATGCTTGCGTGGTTGATAAGAACAGAGCTGGTGCAAAACCAAAGGTTGTGTTTAGATTAAATCTTGCATATAATATGTGGGAAGAATTGGGATATTTGAGATTAAAATCATAAAAAATAATGATATGTGTAAAAATGCACAAATAAAAATCGCGGATATGTGATAAAGAGTTGATGAAGATTTGAAAGTTGAAGATAACTTAGTGTTTTTACCAGTTTATATGACATGTTTATTATAGATATTACAAAAATGTTACAATTATGTAACATTTTTTGTTTTTTAAGACAAAAGAGAAGGCTTATGATATACTAAAAGAGGAATAATGTATCATTTAGGAGAAAAATGAATGAACAAAGAGATTTTAGAAATAGATAAATTTAATATAATAAGTGATGAAGAAAACTATTATTTCTTTAGAGCATTAAATATGGCAGATAATAGTGATATTGAACAAGAAACAACAATATCATCAGATGGAAAAATAGAACGAATAAGAACAGACAGAGAAAGATATGAAGGAAAAACAAAATATACAGAAGAATCTAATATATCACTTGAAGAAGTATATGATCATATAAAAATGCATTATAGGAAAGATACAAATTGTATATCTTTAACATCTAATGCTAATATTGCTATAAACTATGGAAGAGGATCATACAAAGATAAATATGTAATGATAAAGATTCCAAAAAAGGAATTAGGAGAGCAAACAGTTGAAGCAGGGCAATATATGTTACAAGAATTATATTCTAAGATAGAAAGAACAGTAGAAGAATTACCAGAAGAAACCAAAAGAGAAATCTTAGATATATTTTCAGATATAGATATTGCAAATGAAACAAAAGATCTAAAAGAAATAATTGCCAAAAGATATACAGCTAAAAGTGATGAGGTAAATCCTAGTAAAGCACATCCAAGAAAGGGGATTACATATAGTTCAACTAAAGCAAGGATTAGTAGTTATAAATCATTAAATGAAGAACAATTATTAGAAGTTAATAAAGTATATGCAAAACTTGCAGTACTAGAAAATAAAGCAATCTTAGAACATGTAATTCCACATTCTTCAAATTCAAACTTAAGAAAAACAATTGGAAATGCATTTTCATCTACAGAATTAATTCATTATGGAGAAATAAAACAAAATGAAATTATTGAAGTACCAAAAGAAGCAGTTGATTTATTTTCATTAATACAACAAATAGATGGAATTGATAAAAATAAAGTAGAAGAAATAAAGAAGGCTTTGATAGTTGCTATACAAAATGGTAAGGAAATTCCATCAATGCCAGAAATTGAAGCTTCTATAAAAGATAATATTTCAATAGAAGAAATGTACCAATTAACTGGTGGAACAGTTGAGTATGGAAAAGCAAATTCTATTGTAAAAAATATGTTTTATTTAAGTAAATCAAGACAAAATGCAATAAAATTGTCAGAAACATTAAGTCAAGTATTAGGAAATGATTCAAGATTTGAAGATGTAATAGAATATATAAAAGACAATGGATTTAGAATAGAGCCAGAAATAATATCAAGACAAAGTGGAAAAGGTGTTAAATTAAGTGAATCTGTTAATATTGATTTAACAAAAGATGAACAAATATTAGTAGATGAAATAAAGCAATTATCATCAGAAGAACTAGAAAATATTTTACAAAATGGTGGATTTACAAATGATATTATAAGTAAAGTATATGGAAATCAAAATAAACAAATAGATAAATCAAGATATTATGCAGAAGCAATAATATCACAATATAACTGGTCACAAATAGGAATAGAAGAATTTAAAATTTCAGAAAGAAATGAATTAATAAAAAGATTACAAGATAGAAATTGTGTAGATATATATGAAAAATTAATGCAAACAGGAGTGGAGACAAAACAAATACCAACAGTTTTGTTAAATATTGCTACAAGACAAGGCTTTTATGAAGAATATGAAAAAGGTAATCTAGAACATTTATTAAATACAAGACAAGATATATTATCAAATGATATTAACATAGAGTTAGTTGAAAGATTTTTAGGGTATTATGATGTAGAAAATACAGAAATACGATTAAAAGATTATCAACAAAGGGCTTATGATAATGTAAATAATATATTTGAAAATCATAAATTTGCACAAGTAATTTTACCAACAGGAGCAGGAAAAAGCTTTGTAGCTTTAGCACAAATGCAAAAATATGAACAAGAACATCCAGAAGAAAAAATGTTATATTTAGCTCCTCAAGATGAAATATTAAATCAAATAAAAAATTATATTATAAAATATGTACATGGAAAACAAGATACAATTGGAAAAACAGAAGATGAAATAATTGCAGAAGTATTTCCTAATATAACATTTGAAACATATTCAGGCTTACTTGCAAAAAGAGGCCAAGAAATAATAAAAGACCAATATGGAATGATAGTATTAGACGAATTACATAGAACAGGTGCTAAAGAATGGGAAGGAAAAATTAATACATTATTAGAAAATCAAAATGAAGAAGTGAAAGTATTAGGGATAACAGCTACACCTGTAAGAGACATAGATGGAAGAGACATGGCAGAAGAAACTGCAAAAAAATTAGGATATACTGATGAGGAAGTAAAACAAAGAAATCATTTAGCATCAAATATGACATTAGAAAATGCAATAAGAATGGGATATGTTGTAAATCCAAAGCTTGTTTATTGTAAATATGATTTGATTTCATCTGGTAAAATGGATGAATTAAAGGCTAAAATTGATGATATAGAAGATGAATCAAAAAAAGCAGAGGAATTACGAAAATATAATGAATTAAGACAAAAACTAAATAGAGAAATAGATGATGAAATAGGAGAAGAAGCAAGAAAACAACTTGAAGAAGAAGCAAGAAAAAATCTTGACAATGGAATTGGAAAAGAAGAAATATTAAGACAAAATGTGAAAAAAGGTGGAAAATATATTGTATTTATTCCAGTAACAGATCAAGGAGATATCGAAGATGAAGATGGAAACAGAATTGGAACCAAAACTGGTGAAGATAAAATAAAAGCATATCAAGAATATCTTAATAAAGTATTTGAGGGAACAGAAATTGTACCACAACTACATTCATTATTAGGAAGTTATTCAAAAGACAAAAATAAAGAAGAATTAGAAGCATTTGAAACAGATAACACAGATGAAACTAAATTTATGGTAGTAATGAATAAAGCAAATGAAGGACTTCATATAGATGGAGTAGACGGAATTATATGGTTTAGAGCATTAGATGAGAATTCTAGAATTTTATATTTACAACAATTAGGAAGAGCAATATATGCTTTAGATGAAGATAATCCACTTTCAGATGATAAAAGACCAGTAGTAATAGACTTGGCCAATAATTCTTTGACTGTTAAAATAGAAAAAGAGTTTGAAAACAGTGAACCAATAGATGATTTAGAATCTTTAAAAATTATAATAGAATGGATAAATGAACATGATGGAATGCTTCCGGTAAGAGAGAGTTCAAATAAACAAGAACAACATTATTATGCAGTTCTAAGAAGAATTCAAAGTAAATATAATAAATATTTAGATGGATTTGAAGAATATCCAGAATTAGATGATGATGAAAAAAACAGAATACAAGAAATTATTGAGTTATCAAGTGAAATAGACTTATGGAGTATAGACTTACCACCAATTCCAAAAACAAGAGGAAGTAAAGCTGAGTTTGATCCATTTACAGTTGAAGGAGTATTAAGAAATTATGTTGAATTTGAAGATGAAATTAATGAAATAGATAAATTAACTTCATTTGAAAAAATAATGAAGTTTGCAGAAGAAAATGGAAGAATGCCAAGATATTCAATCAAAAAGGCATCAGAAATGACTAAAAAAGAGAAGGAAGAATTTAGCTTATATAAGAAATGGCTTAAAACAGAGGAAAGAAAAACAGTAGATAAATATGCAGGAATAGACATAGAAGAAATACCAGAAGAAAATAGAGAATTAGTCCAAACGATTAGAGAATATGGGTATGGATTACAAAGTGGATTAACCTCATTTGAAGAAGTAATGAAATTTGTAAAAGAAAATGAAAGAATGCCAAAGCAAGTACACAAAAAAGCATCAGAAATGACTAAAGAAGAGAATGAAGAAACAAACTTATATAATAAATGGTGGAAAACAGAAGAAAAGAAAATAGTAGATAGATATGCAGGAATAGATCTAGAAGAAATACCAGAAGAAAATAGAAAACTGGTTGAAATGATTAGAGATTATGGATACTTAGGAAAGCAACAAAGTGGATTGACCTCATTTGAAGAAGTAATAAAGTTTGCAAAAGAAAATAAAAGAATGCCAAAGGCAACAAATAAAAAAGCTTTAGAAATGAACAAAAAAGAAAGAGAAGAAGACAGCTTATATAATAAATGGAGAAGAACGGAAGAAAGGAAAATGGTAGATAGATATGCAGGAATAGACCTAGAAGAAATACCAGAAGAACATAAAGAATTAGTTAAAATGATTAGAAACTATGGATACTTAGGAAAACAACAAAGTGAATTAACACCATTTGAAGAAATAATAAATTTTGCAGAAAAAAATGGAAGAATGCCAAAGCAATCAAATAAAAAAGCATCAGAAAAAACAGAAAAAGAAATCGAAGAATCTAGATTATATACTAAATGGATTAGAACAGAAGAAAAGAAAACAGTAGATAAATATGTAGGAATAGATATAAAAGAAATACCAGAAGAATATAGAGAATTGGTTGAGATGATTAGAAAATATGGTGTTGGTATAAAACCAAGCAAGTTAATACAAGCTAAAAATCAGCGTAATAGTGCAAAAGAAAGAAATGAACAATCAAAAGAATTAGAAAAACGAGTATCAGAACAACTAAAGAAAAGAGGTAGTTATAACAAATGAAAAAGATAACAATTTTTTAGAGAATATTCAAATCAAAGAAGATAAAGAAAAAATCATATTGCACAAATGCTAAAAGAGCTTAAACAGTGGTATAATTAAAAAGGTGATAGAAATGAAAGATAAAAGTAAAAAAACAATAATGATAATATTAATAATTTTAACAGCATTAAGTAACCTATATTACTTGATAAATGTAGTATCAGGGAAGATAGACGTAAGTCAAATGATGGGAGACGGATTATTCGTATCAAAAATACAGATAATAGTTCATGGAATATGTATCATAATAAATGCAATTCTAGCAATTTTAGTATTAAAAGATATAAAAAAATGTAAAATAGCAATAATCACATTAAATGTAATACAACTATTATTAGGAAATTCGTTTAATGTTATATCTGCAATAATCAATATAATATTAGTTTCATCAATGACAAAAGATGAAAATGAAGAAAAGAAAAAGGAAAATAAAAACTTGCCAGAATTAGAAGAAGTACCACAACACAAATGGTATGTATATTTAGGAATATTTATATTTTTATTTATAATTTGCTATACACCAGCACTAAAAATAATACCAATAAAAACTAAAGTGCAAGCAATAATTTTAACGGCAATGTTATATGTAATTCAAATAACATTATTAATTATACCAATGTTTAAAGAATTAAAAAGAGATTTTAAAGCATTTAAAAGTAACTTCAAATTATATATAAAAAATATGTTGCCAAGATTTGGAATAATATTAATAATATATATTATATCAAGTTTAGCAGTTACTAGGTTTGTTAGTGCAATACCAACAAATCAAGAATTAATTAGTCAAATGCCAATATATGTGTCAGCATTTTTAGCAATTATAATTGCACCATTAACAGAAGAATTAATGTTTAGAGGATTTATGAAAAAATTCATCAAAAATGATATTGCATTTATAATTATAAGTTCTATTGTATTTGGTGGATTACATGTTATAAATGCAACAGAAATTAATCAATATTTATATATAATACCATATTCAATTTTGGGATTAGCATTTTCATTAAATTATGTAAAAACTAAAAATATAGCTAGTAATATGATGTTACATGCAACATGGAATTCATTGGCGATTCTAGCTTTGATTGTAACAAAATTAATACAAATTTAAAAATATAAATTTTATGCTTGAAAAGTTATAATGTAAATGATATTATGAAGATGAAGTAAATAAAAGGAGAAACATATGATGAAAAGAAGTGTAGAAAAAGGAATAACATTAATCGCACTAGTAGTAACAATCGTGGTATTATTAATACTTGCAGGAGTAAGTATATCAATGCTAACAGGAGAAAATGGAATAATTAAGCAAGCAACGGATTCAAGAATAAGACAAAGCCATTTACAAGAAGGAGAATCAATAGGATTAAAATATACAGAATATTTAACAGATGTAAGAATGAATGACGAAAAAGCAGATTTTATGGACTATATGAAAAACAAAGGATATATTTCAGATGATGGTGTAATAGACAATAAAAATTTGATAGGAAGCAAATTGCCATTAGGTAATGGATCAGGAAGAAAAGATGTATATGTATTAGAAGAAACAGATGACGGATTTTCAGCAAATTATTATGATAAAGATGAGAAACCAGAAGAAGTATGGAATACAAAAGATACATCTTCAGATACAACAGCTAATGCTGTGAGAGATGAGGACATGTTTGAATTTGATTCTACAACTGGTACTATATTAAGAATAAAAGAAGATTGTTTAGTTGAATATTATGATGCAAGTGCTTTTAACATTACTTATTTGGATTGTTTTGTCCGTTGGTGTAGATTAAAAGAAGATATAGATACATTGATTGTGCCTAATTCAATTGGTGGAGTTGCTGTGAAAACAGTAAAATGTTTGGGAATAACAAATGTAAAAAATATAATAATAGAAGATGGAATTGAATCAATAGATAATATAGGTTCACTAGATAGAGGAACAGATTATGATAAAATTGACATTGCCCTTGAACGTATAAGCATACCTAAAAGTGTAACAGATATAGGATACAGTGCATTTGGAAATTGTGATAAGTTAAAAAGCATAAAGATAGATGAAGAAAATTCTAAATATGATAGTAGAAATAATTGTAATGCAATAATAAATAAAGAAAATAATGAATTAATGTATGGATGTAAAACAACAAAGATTCCTAGTGGAGTAAAGAGCATAGGAAGAGAAGCTTTTTTTAACTGTAGTGGTTTAACAAATGTATCAATACCAGAAGGTGTAACAAGCATAGGAGTAAGTGCTTTTAAATATAGTGGCTTGAAAAACATAATAGTGCCAGATAGTGTTACAAGTATTGGAGAGGAGGCTTTTTCAAATTGCTATAATCTAACAACTGTATCAATATCTAATAATTTAACAAGTATAGAAGTTAAGACTTTTGAACAATGTTATAATTTAACATCAATAACAATACCAGATAAAATCACAAGTATAGGATATAAGGCTTTTTATAGTTGTCAAAACTTAACATCAGATATAAAAATTCCAGAAGGTGTTACAAAGATAGATGACGAAACATTTTATTATTGCAAGAGCCTAACAAATGTTAGTTTACCAGATAGTTTAAAAACTATAAATAAATATGCTTTTTATAGATGTAATAATTTGACAAATATAGAAATACCCAACAATGTGACTGTGATAGGAGATTGTGCTTTTTTTGAATGTAATATAACTAGTGTAAAAATTCCAGACGGATTAACTAATATAGGAGGAGAGGTATTTGGACATTGTGCTAATTTGTCAAGTATAGTAGTTTCTGGAAGCAATACAAAATATGATAGTAGAAATAATTGCAATGCTATAATAGATACTCAAAATAATCAAATAATATATGGTTGCAAAGCAACTGAAATACCAGAAGGTGTAACAAGTATTGGAAAATATGCTTTTTTTGGAAGTGATATTTCAACAATGACAATGCCAGATAGTGTAACAAGTATTCAAGAGGATGCTTTTTGTGAATGCAAAAAATTAACTAGTATGGTAATAGGAAATAATGTAAAAAGCATAGGCAATTCAGCTTTTTATAATTGTGTTAATCTTACAACAATATTAATACCTAAAAGTGTAACAAATATAGGTGGTTCAGCTTTTTCTAATTGTAGTAATTTTACAACAGTAAATTATAAGGGTACAGAAGAAGAATGGAAAAAAATAGACATAGATTATGATAATTTTGCTCTAACCAACGCAACCATAAACTACAACTACCAATAAAATAAAACCCCATAACATAAGTTATGGGGATATTTTTTATTCAACAATCATAGGACCGATATTAGTAACAGTACCAGCACATAGAGTTAAGACAATATCATCTTTTTTTACATTATCTTTCAAATAAGAAGCACATTCTTCAAGAGAAGGAATATAAATAGCTTCTTTACCTAAAGAAACGATACAATCAACTAAATCTTTAGAACTGATATTATAAGTATTAGTCTCACGAGCTGCATAAATATCTGTAACAATTATATGATCAAAATCTAATAAAGCATTTGCAAAATCATTTAACAAATTAAAAGTTCTGCTATATGTATGAGGTTGGAAAACGACCCAAGATTCTTTATAATGTTTATTTTTTAGAGCTTTTGCAGTAGCTTTAACTTCTGTTGGATGATGACCATAATCATCATAAACTTTAGCTCCATTAACACAGCCTTTAAATTCAAATCTACGATCAGCACCTGTAAATTTACCTAATGCGCATTTTATATGTTCTTTTGAAATTCCATAAGTATCACATAAAGCAATACAAGCAAGAGCATTTAAAACATTGTGCTTTCCAGGAATAGAAAGAGAAATATGTTCATAAAAATTATTATATTTATAAACATCAAATTCTGGAAAACCATCTTCATTAAAAGTAATGTTCTTTGCTGAAAAATCAACATCTTCATTTTCAATACCATATTTTATGCAAGGTGCTTTAGAATAAATAGGTAAATCTAAACAATTTGTATCATCAGCATTTATTATTAAATGACCATCTTCTGGTAATAATTTTACATATTTAACAAAAGCTTTTTTTACATTTTCAATATTCTTATAATAATCTAAGTGATCATTATCAATATTTAATATAATTTCAGATTTTGGACTGAATTTTAAGAAACTTTCAACATATTCACAAGCTTCTATAATAAAATTCTCACTATTACCAACTCTGTAATTTCCATTAAGTTCTTTTATAATAGCACCAACTTGAATACTTGGATCTTTCAAAGCTTCAAGAAAGCATAAAGAAACAAGTGAAGTTGTAGTTGTTTTTCCATGTGTACCTGAAATAGCAATAGTATTTTCATAACATCTAGTTAATTCACCTAAAAAGTCAGATCTTTCAATAACTGGTATACCAAGTTCTTTAGCGTGAACTAATTCGGGATTATCTTTATGAATAGCTGCAGTATAAACAACACAATCAGACCCAACAACATTTTCTGGGTTGTGACCTATATATATTTTTATACCAGCATTTTTTAATGTATGTAAAATATCAGAATCAACATTATTACTTCCTGAAACTTCAAAACCCCAGTTAACAAGGATTTCTGCAATTCCACTCATACTAATTCCACCGATTCCAATCATATGTATTTTGTTATATTTTTTTATGTTTTCAATATTTGGCATTATAAACACTCCCTGTAAATTTAATCTTTTAAATTATATACTTATATAATGCAAATTTCAAGATTTTTGTTCCAATTTACTAAAAAAATACAGGCTAAAATAAAAAAATAAAAAAATGTAAAAAAAAGAGGGAAAAAATTTTTTTATGAAGAATATAATACATAGTACATAAGAAACATATTTTACATATGTACAAATTTTAAAAAACAGTGGAGGTGCACATAATGCAAATAACAGACGTACGTTTAAGAAAAGTTAATTCAGAGAACAGAATGAAAGCTGTTGCTTCTGTAACATTCGATAATGAATTTGTTATCCATGATATCAAAGTTA
>CAKPLV010000012.1 GCA_934167735.1 uncultured Clostridia bacterium
CAAAATGGTTATCCATTTCCCTTCCACCACGCATTACATATCCTAATCCATCATATAAATATCCATCACAAGCTCCACCAGGAATTTGCTCTTTTTCTAATATGTGAACTCTCTCACCTTTCATTTGTCCATCACGAACTAAAAAACATGCAGCAGCTAATGCTCCTAATCCAGAACCTATAATATATGCAGATTTTTTATCTACACCTTCTGGCTTTTTTGGTCTAGCAAATGCTTCATAATTTCCACTACTATAATACATAATAATTTCCTCCTTCATCATTTAGTATAACTAATTATAAAAATAATATTTTTAAATTTTCAATAAACAAAAAAATATATATGTATAATTTTTTTACATTTTATTTTAATTGTATAAAAAATAAAATGCAGTGTTTATTTACTGCATCTTAATTTTTCCAAAGCATTTTCCAAATTGCCTTCTATTACATTATTTAATTTTTTTATTATATTTTCTGGTTCTTCTTTCATTCCAGTTTCAATCCAATCCTGTATTATTCCGACAAAACCATATTTATAAAAATTAGCTATGAATTTCTTATCTTCATCACTAACATTCGTATTTTTTGATTGTTCATCTATCACATTCATTAACAAAAGAGCTGTTTGTTTGTAAATAAACCTTAAAAAATATTCTCTACTTATTGAATTATATGTATTTCTTACAAATTCTTTATTTTCTAATATATATTCAAAAATTGATAAAAAACCTTGTTGCCAATTATCATATGTGTCTTTTCCATCCATTGATTGTATTACTTCATTTAAATATATCCATTCTAGTAAATCATATACATCTTTAAAATGATAGTAAAATGTTTGTCTATTTACACCACAATCATCAGTAATATTTGATATTGTTATTTTTGACAATTCTTTTTTTGATAATAGTTTTTTTAATGATGTTGCTAATGCTTTTTTTGTTATTTCTGACATTTTTTCACCTCTATAAGAACTAATTTTTCTTAATTATATCTGAATATATAAAATTTTCAACATATTTGCTTTCTTTTATATAATCTTTTCTAATTAAAGTTGCACTAATTGGTATATTTTTTCTTTCTAAATCCACTAATCTATTTTCAATATTTAAATAATCAGCAACTTTTTCTCCATATAATTCACTGCTGTAGAAATGAGTTACAGGAACATCTTTTATTAAATTTGATAAATACCCCATTTGAATTTCTACACTTTCTTTATCTAGTCCATATTCTTTAGGACTGTTATATGCATATATTATTTTTACATTAGGATATAATTTTTTTATCCATTGAGCTCTTTGTTCTGTACTGATATTTATAATATCTGTATCATATACAACTACATATACTTCGTCCATTTCTTTTAAAGCTGTTTCAATTAAAAATTGATGCCCTTTATGTAATGGTGCAAATTTTCCTATTGTAAATCCTATTTTTTTATTATTCATTTTTTCTCCAATTATTATCTTTCAAACTCCTTAGTTTTTTCTTTATAATATTGCATAACTTCAGAACTTCTCGAAAATACTCTTATATTTCCCAGCTCCATTAATCTTCTTTTTATTTCAAACTCTTCAGATATAGGATTATAGAATAATTTTCCTTTATCAGAAAAATGAACAGTTTCTTCAGTTTCTTTTTCTCCAAATATACTTCCTACAACTACATCTTTAACACCATATTTCTTAATTACTTCTTTATATTTTCCTATATCTTGTTTTGTAATTTCATTTAATACTGGTTTCATATATAATACTGTAGGAATATTTAATTTTTTAGAAATTTCAAAAGTTCTAAATCTTTTGTTAGGCATATCTGTTCCTTTTTCAACATCTTCCCACCTACTTATTGTAGCTGAGCTAACGAATACAACTAATTGTCCCAGATACTGAATAAGATCTTTAAATTTATCTACTTCATCTACTTTAATTTCTTTCTTTGTAGACAACTGAATTTGATTTCCTTTTTGTAAAAAATATTTGATTAATTTAATTGTCTCTTGCTTATTATTATCATCCCAACATTCTGAAAAACATCCAAGAGTTATTAAAGTGTCTTTTGATATTCCTAATTGTTCTATTTCTTCGATTAGTTCTTCTGCTTTTCTGACCTTTCCCACTATATTCTTATTGTCATATCCCATTTGTCCCAAATAGCAGTATGAACATTTCCCCGTACAACCTAAGCAGGTATTTACAAATATTCTTTTATTGTCTTTTGAATATAAATAACCTGTGTCTATCATTTTATCAGTTCCTTCTTTTAGTTTTTTCTTTTTCTATTCTTATACTACTATGATATAAAACCTCTATATTTTCTAACATCTATATTCTCCTTTATAAATTTGTTCTTCAATCAAAGATTCCAAAGAAACATTTTTATTTAAAAACTCATTTACTAGATTATCATTTGTAATTTGAATTGGATTTGTCTCAAAATCTTCTGTTTTTATAAAAAATTTATCATCCATACTATGCCTCCTATATTTCTTCAAAAATTAATCTATTTCTTGAATTTGAATTATGCAATACATATTTTGAAAATTCACTAATATTTTTCTTATGATTCATCATCTTAAATATCACACTTAAATCTTGATGATATTGTAAATTATCTTCAAGATTTACTCGACCTCTGATATGAAGTAAATAGTTTTCAATTAGTGAAAATACATTTTTATTTTTTAATAAGAAATTATATTTTCCATTTAATAAAATGCTTTCATATTTTTTGTTGAAGTCATTTATCATTTCTTCTGAATATTTTTTAGGATTATTTATTGCAAAATAATATAATTCATCATCTATAAACTTTCTCCACAAAGCAACATAACACATTACTTCAGAATTTCTTTGACTAATGTGTTGTGTATATACATAATAGTTTTTTTCTTCATCTACAAATGTTTTTATTTTTTCATTTGTTTTAGTCATATTGCAAACTTCAACTTCTGCAAATATGTCAATTATATTTGAGAAATCTCCTTCATACTCAGGATATCTACCATGTTTATCTTCAATATAAAAACCATTAGAAATTATTTTACCATTTAAAGTATATATATTAATTATTTTTTCAAATTCTTTATACATCATAATTTTAAATTCTTTAATTATAAGCGCCTTTTTATCTTCTACTGATATGTCATCACTTTTGAATTTTTTATAATCATTTGTCATATAATATTTCAGGCATTTTGAATCAAAATCATATTTAGCATAAATAGAATGATATTTATCCAATTTTCTAAATGTTCTTATATTCTGACATAAATTATATATATATTTATCTAACATATTTAAACAATTTTCGTGACCAACAATTTTTTCTATATAATTTATTTTATCAAACAAAAAACTTATTACAAAAACTTTTAAAAGACTTTCTGGATTAGTTTTTCTAAAAAAATTCTCTAATTTACCTGTTATAAAAACTTTATCTATCATAATTTTTGCTCCTGTTAATTATCATACTCATAGTCATCTTCTTGTTCATAATCATCACTATCTTGTCTCTTATAATATTCTTCCAAAGTAGGATTTCCATCCATTGATACATCATATACAAGTTTTGGATTATATACACAACAATCTGGATCGACCCAATCATGTAGAGTTGGATCTTCCCATGGGTATCTATCTTCTGTACATAAAAATGTAGGCACTTTATCTTCCTGACATAAATAAGCCATCTGGCAAATAGAAGATAAGCCATCAAAATCAGCAAGTATTACAGAAAACTCTGCATTATTAGCCATTTGGGCTGCAGTCTGTGGAGTTGGACATGCAATTTTATTTACTTTTCCTGTTTTATATCCTTCTAATGTTTTTCTTGTTCCATAATTTTCATCTTCAACCATGTCCTTTTCATAAAATCCATTTCCACATGCTGCAATATAACATTCATATCCTTGTCTTTCCAACAAATTAATAATTTCCGGCATAAGTTCGTGCAATATTTTATTTGAACCACAGCCATAAACTCCAGACGTATCAATAAAAAACTGTACATATCTTGCATCTTTCAAATCATATTTATCTCCCAACACTTTATAATTTTGATGTTTTACCATGTGTTGTAACATTTGTTTTTTATCGTAACTTTCTGAACCATCTTGTTTATCAATCCCTGCATGTTGTGCTGCAATTTTTTTTATAATTTCTAATATATATCTTTTTAAATATTCTTGACGATTTTGAGTTCTATAATCTTCTTGTTTCTTCTTATTTTTTTCGAATATATTTTCTACAGCTTTTTGCAAGTCTTTTTGTGTCATTTGTGTTTTATGTTCACTATTTGAATGTCCATGTCCATTTTTATTTTCTTCACTTTGAGTCTGTCCATTTTTATCACTTTCGCCTTTACCGCGCTCTCCTGTATTTTGGGTTTTACTACTTTTATTTTCTTTATCTGGATTATCTCCACCCTCAACAGAATTAGGAGAGTCCTTAATTTCTTTAGATGCTTCATCTCCTCCATGAGTATGTTCTGATGTTTTTGATGTTGCTGGAGCAACTTCTTGAGTTTCAGGAGCATCTTCTGGTGATTCAATAGGTTCATTTTCTTTATTTTCTTGCTGTTTTTTCTTGTTTTGTACTTGACGTTCCAAATCTGCAAAAATTTTATTTATATCATATTGAAAAGCCATTAATTTTCCTCCTAATCATCATCATAACCTTTTCCTTCGTTATTGTATTCTGAATCTGTTTCATATTTTTTCTGTTCATTTTCATCTTTTTTTGGGCTTAAAAATGCTTCTAATGTATTAGGAGAATCTGAATCTAAATAAACAAATGTATTGCCTTTATTTATGGCAATTCTAAACATGTTGTCTCCTTCTACTTTTATTCCAAATCTTGTTCCATAATTTTTATTTCCAGCCCAAACAATTTTATCAGATTGTATTTCGTCATCTGTCAAAGAATATTCAAACCAGCCTTTATATCTATTGTCATAATTATCAAATTCCATATTTTCACTAGCCATTTTCAATTGATCTATTGTATCTATATTCACATAGAATCTTCCTTGTTCTTCATCATCAGAATATATTTTGAATTTACCTTTATTTCCTTCTTCAAAAATTTTTGCCCATCCTTGTTGATTATTTGAATTAATAGTAATATAGCATCTTTCTAAATCAGGTACTTCAAATTCTAAGCTTCCATTTTCCATTTCATTTGCATGTTGTAAATCATCCAAAGACATTACATCTAATTCATCTAAATTGATATATTGAGATAATGCATCTTCATCAATCTCAGCGCCTAAGATTTTCAAATCCTCAATATATTGTTTAGCCTGTCTAATTGAAAAATTAGGACATTTATCATAAACATAACCTAAATAATGATTATCTGGTAATCCCAATATTTCTAAGAATAGGTCTTTACTAGGTCTAGGAACTTCTACTTTTTTGCTTCTGTTTAGAAGTGCCTCATCAATTTCTCTCTTGTCATTTGAAGTGATGAATGTATAAATTGGATATTGACCTTTTTCATATGTGTCTGTACCTGTTGTTAATCTTCCATTTTCCAAAAAGTCTAATAGAAATGAATCAACCTCTGGTCTAGCTTTATCTAATTCATCTATAACAAGTACTACAGGACTTTCCTTTGATTGTTGCAATGCTTGCAACAATATACCTTCTTTTATTGAACTATCTGCATCTTGTTTCATAACTCCTTCAATATTTACATCATATTGAAAATTTTCTGTTCCCATTCTTGGAAAACATTGAACAAATTTTTCTTCAGCTCCAATCATTTGAGAAAATGTTTCAGCTAAAAATGTTTTTCCTGCTCCTGATTTTCCTTGTAATAATAGAGTAGGAATACTTTTTTTCTCTCTTTTTCCTGCCGCTTCAAATAATAAAACTTTTTTGGCTAAATCTTCTGAAGCAAAATAACCTAAATCTTTTAATTTTTCTTGTGTTTCTTGTATTTTATCTGACATCTTTACATTTTTACCTTTCTTTTTATATATAATCATTATATCAATAATTAAATTTTTTCTCAATATCTTATTTTCTTAAATTATATTTAATATTTTTTTATCAATTTTTATCTGCACAAAGTACAATTCAAATTGGCGGATTATCTTCTTCATTCATCATAATCTATTATTTAAGTTTTAATACCGCTACACACTCCACGTGTGAAGTTTGTAGATATGCTTTTACTATAATACTTATATAACCTTATATAAACATTTCTAATTCTTGAAAAATCAACAAAATATAGAAACCAAAACTTATATAAACTTATATAAAAATTTTTTATCATCTTCAATCACTTATGTAGTGGTGGCAAATGGGTGGCAATGCCACCAAAATTTATATATAAAAAGCAGGTATTTCTACCTGCCACTTTTCTAGTCAGGAAAAGTTTAGGCAGGGTGACCTTCCTGCATCTCCTAACAAGGGTGGCGGCTGCCTGTTCCGCCCTCTGAAACTTTTCCTATTACTATTATATGTTAAATTTATTATAACATACATTATTATTAAATTTCAAGTTTTTATTCATATTTTTTTGCATAACCTTTATTTAAATATATATTTTTCTTTCTATCTGTCATTGTAAATATTGTTCTTGCAAATAAATTCCCACTATTACTAATTCTAACCGCAACTAAAACATATTCATTATTAACTTTATATTCTTTTATATATTCTATTGAACCTTGATTTGGATTTTTCGCTACATATGTTGGGTAATTTACTATTTCTTTAATGTCTTTTCCATATTTTTCATAATCGTTTGGATGTTGCCTTTTCATATGTTCAATATTACTATCACCTAAAATTATTGGAATTTCACTTTCATATTCCAAATTCAAAAGTTCAATTACTTTTTGATTCAATTTTCCAATTTGTATATTCATTTTTCAACCTTTCCTGACTGAATCAATTTTACTACAATATAATATAAAAAGCAACAATATTTTATATATTTATTAATTTATATAATGCTCATATAAGTGTTCCCCAATTTTTTCAGGATTATCAAACCAGCATTTTTATAATCACTTATATTTTTGTTATATGACTTTTATTGCCAAATTTTGTATAATTAATGAAGTAGACTAATCTGCAAATATAATTTGAAAGATAATAGATTATTATAAGCAGAAAAATTCTAAAAATTTTAATTAGTTGCATTATAACTTTATTACTTTTTTCAAATTCAACAATGGTACAGTCAATAGCACTTGATGAGATTCAATTCAATGTTACTAATGAATATCAGCTAAAAAAAGCTATTGAACAAAGTATTCCCTGTCAACTTTCCAAAACGGATATGCTTTGTGTAAGAGAAAACGGGCAATATGTCTCAACTGATTCATTTAAATATCCATCAAGAGTTATTCATACAGAACTAAAAATTGCATTCACCTTTCACTCATTACGACATACATTTGCCACCTACTTCACTTTTTCGGTGGCAAATGGGTGGCAAATAACAATTTTTATATATACTTTTATATAAGAAATGCTTATTTTTTAAGGGTTAGAACAGTTACACACTCCACATGTGAAGTAAATGGAAACATATCAACAGGAGTAATTTCCTTAACATCATATTTTGATTCCAAAACAGCAATATCTCTAACTAATGTTGCTGGATTACAGCTTACATATACAAGTCTTTTAGGTTGAATATTCAAAACATTATTTATACTAGTACTATCTAGACCCTTTCTTGGAGGATCAAATACAATAATATCTGGGCATATATTTTGAATATTGATTAAATCATCTAATACTTTTTCTACATCTCCAGCATAAAATTGTACATTATTAACATGATTATTTATTGCATTTTCATTAGCCATATCTATTGCTTCTTTAACAATTTCAATTCCATATACTTTTTTTGCATATTTTGATAAAAATAATGAAATTGTTCCTATGCCACAATATAAGTCAAAAACAACATCATCTTTACTGATTTGTGCTTTTTCAACTGCTAAATTATATAATTTTTCTGCTTGAATTGGATTTACTTGATAAAATGATAATGGTGAAATCTTAAATGTATATTCACCTAATACATCTTCAATATATCCTTTTCCATATATTGTTTCATTTTCCATTCCTAAAATGACATTTGTATTTTTTTCATTTATATTTTTAACTATTGATTTTATTTGAGGAAATTCACTTGTTAGTTGCTTTATCAATTTATCTTGTTGAGGAATCGTTTTGCCGTTAATTACCAATACACACATAATTTCTTGTGTTTTTATTCCAACTTTTATTACAATATGTCTAACCAATCCTTTGTGATTTTCTTCATTATATATACTTAAATTATTTTCTTTTATAAATTCAATAACCTTTTTAGCTATTTTTTCTGATTCAGAATTTTGTATCATACATTTTTTTATTGGTATAACTTCATGTGTTCTATTTGCATATACACCAATAACAGGTTCTCCGTTTTTGTCTTTTCCAATAGGATATTGTGCTTTATTTCTGTAATTATATGGATTTTCCATACCAACTGTTTCATTAACATGAATTTTATTTTGTAAAGTCTTATTTACTAAACTTTGTATAGAATTTTGTTTCATCTTTAAAGTTGTATCATATTTTACATGACGAAGATTACAACCACCGCATCTCTTATAAGTTTTGCAATCTGGTTCTTGTCTATTTTCTGATTTATTTATTATTTCTATTATTTTTCCGAAAGCATGTGATGACAATACTTTAACTATTAATATTTTCATTTTTTCACCTTTTATTGCTCCTGGAATAAATACTGTAAAATTATCTATTTTGGCGATTCCTTCTCCTTCATATCCATTATCTATTATTTCTACTACATATTCTTCATTCTTTTTTAATACTGCCATTTTCAATGCCTCCTATCGTTTTTCTCAGTGTATTATAACATATAGACCTTCAATTTACAAACTTCTTATCATAAAAAAACAGTAGATTCATTGAATCTACCATTCTACGAAATTCTTGGTTATTCTTCTTTATCATCTTCGTCCTCAATTTGAAGTTTTTTCCATGCTAGCATACCTATAACAAATATTACTAAAATTATAGTTATGCAGGTAACAGAAAAACTTATATACCCCCAAGCAATCGAATACAATATTGTTTCTAATATTGGAGTTATAGAATAAAAATGTTTAAATACATTAATTCCAACAATTATTCCTGAACCAATTCCTATAAAATAAATGAAATAGATCCAGTAATCAACTCTCATCAGACATTTCTTTAAGATTTTTTTAAGTTTTTCAGATAACCGTTTCATATTTTTTCCTCCTTGTCTTAATTAGTACTGGATTAAATAAACAAAAACTAAT
The DNA here is from genome assembly GCA_934167735.1 of uncultured Clostridia bacterium. GTDB lineage: Bacteria > Bacillota > Clostridia > TANB77 > CAG-508 > CAG-269. The sequence continues at coordinate 9,333 of CAKPLV010000012.1, forward strand.
AATATTATACTTCAAATTTATATTAATTGCAACTTTTATGTAAATTAGCGTTCAATTTCTGAACTCTGACAAGCAATTTTTTCTCTTAACCTATTAAACAATTGTTGAACATTATCTTCTTTTACTTTAAACTTGCTACATACTTCTTTTATTGATTCACTATCATATAAATTTTCAGTGAAGAATTTCAATATTTGTCTTTCTGTATTATCTTCTGTTAAATTATTTATAAACATTTTCGTATCTTCTTCATCTGAAATTTCATCACATATTCCCCTTGTTTGTAATTGTACATCATATGCTTCTCCTATAATTTCATTTGCACTTAATGATCTTATATTTGCTATTGCATTAAAATATGCTTTTTTATAAAAAATTCCTCCATGACTTTTTTTATATTCATTTGAAGTTATCAATAAGTTATTGTCCTTGTCCATTGGATTTCCATTTTTCAACAAATATAAATATCCATTTTGAACCAAGTCTTGATAATATCTAGAACAGTAAAATCCATATTGAGACATATATCCTATCGCTGATTTTGTAGCAATTTTTAATATTTCTAAGATTTCTTCAATATTTTTCTTACAATAGCTATCTGGCAATGGCCCTGAATTATAACTTCCTACAAAAACTTTTTTTCTATTTTTTGTTTCAATAAAACGATAGTTTTTGCTACTTTTTTGCATTACATTTACAACAAGATCATATACAGATATTTCTAATGCTGAAGCAAGCTTTTCTAATTCATCAACTGAATAATATGTTCGTACATTTGGATTTATATCTCTCATAAAATTCTCTCTTTTAGATATAATTAATTCTTCTTTTTTTGCCTTATATTTATTTGAGAAACATTCTTTTATTCTATCTGCCTTAAGATCATAATATAATTGCTCACTTTTTCCAAGAACATACATCATGAGATCTCTAATATTTATATGATATGTTTTTGACAGTATTTCAATCTCTTCTTTACTAAATCTACAACTTCCTGTTCTTTTCATTCTTGCAACAATAAAACTATCTAAAATTTTATCAGACATCTCTTGTGTCTTTTTGTCTTTAAATTCTTTATATTTGTCAGACAAATACACTTCATGTTCAGTAATTGGTCTATTCCATTTTCCATATGTAACAATGCCTAATATTTCTCCTAAAAAGTCTTTAATATTAATTCCAAACCTGTCAACATATCCTACTACTTCATCATATGTAAAACTTTTTGTAAAATCATTTTTTATTTTTTCTTTCCAAATAGTATTTAATATTTTTTCACTAATATTATCAAGATATTCTTTTTTGTCTATATCATATATTGGTGATATAGTACTTTTATATTTTCCTTCAATTATTTGTTTTATATTTCTTTTACTTATATTTAATATATTAACACCTAAATCATTAATGTTTACTCCAAGTTGTGTACTAAATTCTTCAAGTTCTTCTTTACTGAAATTATTTGAATAATCTTTCTTTATTTTTTCTTTAATTATCTTTATTCTATATGAATGGGCTTCTTTTTCAAAAAAAGCTTGTTTTATTCTTTTATATTCCACACATTTTACTAAGCGATCATCTTGTTTCTTTAAGTTTTTGACTTGTGTAGCATTTAGTTTAAAAATTTTTGTACAAAATTCTTCTAAATTCATGTTACATTTTTGAGAATATGCTTCAATTTCTTTTAATGTAAACTTATATGTATCGTCTTTTTGTATTTTTGTTGTTACTATATAATTCCAAATTGAATTAATGTCCATTCCTTACCTCATTTCGTCAATATTATACAACAAATTTACATAATTTTCAACATCTTTGGGTTTTTGACAATATTTAAATTAACATAGCTATAAAAAAGCCGCTGGTTATATTACCAGCGGTATTTTTTTAATAACTTATTCTTTTTTGAATTCCAAGTCCATCACCAACACATGTTAATGTTTCAACTTCTTTGTTTCCAATTTTTATTTTACTAATAAAATCTTTTCTCTTTTCAGCAATATTATCTATTTTCATAGGTTCTACCAATTCTTTAGGTTTATCTTGCTTAATAAATATACTTTTTATAAATGAAACTATTTTATTCCAAAATCTCATCTTTCTTCACCTTCCTCGGCTACCATTTTCCCAGAACTTTTTGACAAGTCTTCTTCTTGTTTTGTTTGCTTATTATTTTCCCATGGTCTAAGACCTTTTGCATTTGTTAAATCAGTCTGATAACATTCATAATTCTTTTCAAATTCTTCTTGAGATTGTTCAACAAATTGTCCATTTTCTTTACTAGCAACATAAAATTTTCTTCCAATATCATTTGAATCTATATAAACATATAAAATTGGTTCCTTGTCTTCATCTGATTTATTATAAACCCTACTTGCAACACATTTATTAAATCTTATATTTTCGTGACGTAAAAGTATATCTCTTATGACACTCATACTTGAATTTTGACATGTTGCAAATTCTGGACACATACTTTTCAATAATAAAAATTGATTTTTTATATTTTCACTTGGTTGACTTGCAAATTGTGCATCTATTTGATTAGATTTTTCTATTAAGCTTTTTACAGGGAAACGACCTTCTCTATCTGCTAATCCAACACTTGTGAACACTTCTCTTAAATTTTTATCATCTAAGAATAATTTTACATCTTGCAATTTTTCATCATTTTTATGACATTCTTGATCTCTGCCATTAGCATCAATATCTTCTTTTCTAGCTTGTTCATAATTTATACAGAAATTATTAGGTCTTCCTCCAATTCTGTGTAC
>CAKPLV010000013.1 GCA_934167735.1 uncultured Clostridia bacterium
TCATTAATTTTAATAGGAATAAAATATATGCTTGGAAGTGTAGAAGAAAAGGCTGAATATAAAAAAACAATGATTCCATACATTATTGGAGCTGTTTTATTAGGTTCTTGTACAACGATTGCAAATTTACTATATAGTATTTCTACAGATATTTTTGGATAAACAATAATATAAAAGAGGTGATAAATGTTGAGAAAACTAAAGAACCAGATATCAAATATAATTAAAATATTATTAATTTTCTTTATAATTCAAAATATATTTATACCAAAATGCAGAGCATCATATTGGAGTGAAATATTTGATGGAGGAAAATCATTTCTTGATACAGGAAAAAAATCATTAGAAAGTGATGATAATAAATTGGGGGCAATTGATACAACAGAGGTAAAAAATCAAATGGATAAAATTTATAACATATTGCTTTCACTAGGGATAGCACTTACTGTTATAATAGGAGCTATACTTGGAATAAAATTCATGTTAGGTAGTTCTGATGAAAAAGCGCAAATAAAAGAAACTTTAATTCCATATATTGTAGGATGCATAGTTATATATGGTGCCTTTGGAATTTGGAAATTAGTAATACAAATTTTTTCTGTAATATAATTAAGTTATTATAATTCTGGATAAAACCAGATATCATATAAATAAGAAATAAAAAGGAGGAAAATATTATGAATACAAAAACATTAAAAGTACTTACAATAATAGCTACAATAATTTTGACTGTTATAATGGGAGTTACAACAGTATATGGGCTTACACCAAGTGATATTAAGGCAGTTGATGGTGCTTCTAATGCATCTTTAAAAACAATTGGTGGCAAAGTACTAGGTGTATTACAAGCTGTTGGAGTAATTTTGGCTGTTGTAATTTTAACTGTTATAGGTATAAAATATATGATGGGTAGTGCAGAAGAAAAAGCTGAATACAAAAAGACAATGATGCCATATATCATTGGTGCAATTATAGTATTTGCTGCACCAACAATAGCTAATATTGTATATAATTTTGGTAAAGATATAGGATAAAAAATAACAAAAAAAAACGATAAATGCTTCCATTTATCGTTTTTTTTTGTTATAATATACTTGTATAATTGTATAAAAAACAAAGGAGGAAAAAATGGGAACATATAATGTACCAAGAAATGTAAAAGGAGAGGGAAGAATTTTATTTATATTTTCAACAAAATCATTAATATATACATGTGTTGGAGCAGGTGTTGGACTGATATTTTATTTTATTTTTAAAATGGTAAATTTAAATATTGTAGGAATTGTTATAACATTAATTTTTGCAGCATTAGGATATGCAATAGGAATGTTTAAGATACCAGACACTAATGGAACGGAAGTAACAAGAAAAACAGGTGGAGAAAATATTGATGAAATAATAAAAAGATATATAAAATTTAAAAAAGACAAAAGAAAATTATATGTTTATACTGAGGAGGAAAAAGATAATGGATAGTCAATCAAAAATACAATTAATTAAATTGCTATTATATATATTAATTCCAATATTAATTGCAATATTAATATTATCGGGTTTTCTTATATATGTATACTTAAAAGATAAAAAAACAAAAGAAGCAAAAGAACAACAAGATACAGGTAGAAAAACAAATTATAAAACAGGGACAACTTCTACAAACAAACAATCAATATTTAATTTTATGGAATTTGATACAGTTGAAGATAGTATGATAATTCAAAATGGTGGAAATAGATATTTGATGGTAATAAATTGCCAAGGTGTTAATTATGACTTAATGTCAGCTGTAGAAAAAAACAGTGTAGAAGAAGGATTTGTACAATTTCTAAATACTTTAAGATATCCAATTCAAATATATGTGCAAACTAGATCAATTAACTTGGAAAATAGTTTACAAGTATATAGATCAAAACTCCAAGAAGTTCAAGATAAATATGACACTATGTCAAAAAGATATGAATTAATGAAAGATTCTGGTCAATATACAAGAGAACAACTAGCTAAAGAATATTTTGAATTAACCAAACAGGCTAATCTATGTGAATATGGAAATTCAGTAATTCAAGATACTGAAAAAATGAGTTTAAATAAAAATATATTAAATAAAAACTATTATATAATTGTTCCATATTTAGCTGCAGAGATTGGAAATGATAAATTAGACAAACAAGAAATAAAAGGAATTGCATTTTCTGAATTATATACAAGGTGTCAATCTATTATATCATCAATTTCTGTTTGTGGTGTTAGAGGAAAAATTCTAAGATCAAATGAATTAGTAGAATTATTATATATGGCTTACAACAGAGATGAAGCTGAAACATTTGGATTAGATAAAGCTATAAAAGCAGGATTTAATGAATTATATTCTACAGCACCTGATGTATATGAAAAGAAAATGAAAGAATTAGATAAAATCATAGAGGAAAAAGCTATGAAAAAAGCTCAAAATGCAGTAAATGAGGCCAAATCAGAAATTCAACAACAAGTTGAAGAGAAAGAAAATAATATGAATTCTCTTATTGATGAAATTGCTCAAATGATATTGGATGAAAATGAATTATATATAGGAAAAGATGTAAAAGAGTTGGCAGAAAAGAAAATAGAAGAAACAAAAGAAGGAGGAAATGAAAATGGCAAAAAGACAGGAAGAAAGAAAAAATCTACAACAATACAATAATGAATATAAAAATGTAGAATTATTTAAAAAGCAAAGTATAAAAGAGCTAATTGCGCCTTCTGGAATAAATGCAAGTAATATAGACTATCTTGAAATAATATCAAGTGTAAAAAAATATGCAAGAAGCTTCTTTGTTTCAACATTACCAAGAATGTGTACATTTCCTGAACTTTTTAGAGACATGTATTTCTTTGGAGATATAAATACATCTATATATATAACACCAGTTCAAGAAGCAAAATCACAAAGTGAGTTAAATAGAGTAATAAATGAACTTGAAACAGAAAGAATTGTTGCAGCAGATAAAGGAAATATAAACAGAGAAAGTAATTTAACACAAAAAAGATTTGAAGCAGAACAATTAAGAGATGAGATTGCAGCAGGGTTTAATAAATTATATGAAGCATCTGTTATAACAACAATATTCTCATATAATCTTGATGATTTAGATAGACTTACTAAATTATTAGCAACAGAAATGTCAAAATCATTAGTTGGAATTAAAACAGCATGGGCTATGCAAGAAGATGCATTTAAATCAAATTTGCCTTTAATGGAAAATAAAATAAACAAAGAACATACTTTTGATAGACGTTCAATGTCAACTGTATTTCCATTTACAACATCAGAAGTAAGTCACTCAACAGGAATTCCACTAGGATTTAATAAACAAACAGGAACACCAATACTATTTGATAATTTTCATAGTTCATTAACAAATTATAATATGGTTATATTTGCTAAATCTGGTGCTGGTAAATCTGTAACAATGAAAACATTAATAAGTAGATCATCACTTTTAATGGGAATTGAGAGTTTAGCACTAGATGCTGAAGGTGAGTATACAATAGTTGCAGAGTCACTTGGAGGAATAAATGTTGTATTAAGTCCAACATCAAAAACAGTTATTAACTTATTTGATATTGAAACAGAAACAGCAAAAGATGAAATAACAGGAAGAGAAAGAATAGTTTTAAACATAGAAAATAAAGTAGAAGATGTTACTCAATCATTATTAACAATGGCTAGAGGTAGTACAAGAAGTAAAGATGTAAATGAGTTAACAAAGCAAATAATTGCAGAATCTGTTTCAGAAGAATATGCTGCAATAGGAATTACAAGTGATCCTAATAGTTTATATGAGTCTTCAAGAAATATAGATATGGATAATAAACTATATAGAGAAAAGAAAAAAATGCCTACAATCGGATCTTGGTATAAAAGAATTCAAAGAAAGGCAGTAGAAAATAAAAATGATGATTACAGATTTCATTATAGTTATTTACTAAAAGTAATGAAACAATACATAAGAGAATATAATGGTCAAATGGCTTACTTTGATGGACAATCAACATTTGAATTATTAGATGGAGCACCATTTATAAATCTTGATATATCTCAATTAGAAGAAAAATTTGCTAGACCATTAGCACAACAAATTCTTCTAACATGGATATGGGAAAAATTCGTAAAGAAAAATAGTGAAGATAGACAAAAGGCGAGAAAGAAAAGAGTTATTGTAGATGAAGCATGGATGTTGTTACCATATCCTGAAGCTGTTGATTTCTTAAATACAATGGCAAGACGTGCAAGAAAGAGAAATGTTTCACTAGCAGTAGTTTCACAGAGATTCCAAGATTTCTATGAAAAACCAGAAGCACAAGCTGTTTTAACTTCTTCTGATACTAAATTGTTTTTAGCACAAGATAAATCAGAAATTCAATATTTAAAGGAAGTATTTAAGCTTAGTGAAGGAGAAGCAGGATTCTTAGTAACATGTGGAAAAGGTGAAGGATTATTCAAAGTTGGTCAAGAAACAGCTATATTAAAGATAACTCCAACTCAAAAAGAATTTGAATTTGTTGAAACTAATTTAAACAAGTTAGTTGAATCAAGAACAAGAAATAGTTATTAAGGAGTAGTATTATAATGAAGTTTTTTATTGAAAAAAATTTTTGGTTTAAGTTAATTGTTACAATTTGTATAGGATTAACACTATTTAACTTTGCATTACCTTCAAAGGTTAGAGCGGAATCATTTGTTTCTGCAGCAGGTGGAAAATTATTAGATCCTGTTGTTGACTTATTACTTGTTTTAGGTGATGGTGTACTTGAGGTTATACAGCAATCAATAATGGGAACAGGAACTGGATTGTATTTTGATAATGAAAAAGAAGCTTGGTATGTAACTGCTGGAAAAGTGGCGTTGGCAATAATATTTGTAGTAGCAGTGGTTGTTTTAACTGGAGGAATAGCTGCAGTAATTGGTAGTGTTGCAACAGCTATTGGTTCTTCTATTGCAGCAGGAGTAATATCAGGAGTGGTTTCTACTGTTGCTAAGGGAGCTATTGTTTATGTTGCATTTAGGGCTGTAACTGCTACTGTATTCCCAAACACAGTATTTTTGCCAACACTATATATAGGTCCTGAAGAAATATTTTCTGGAAAAATTTTGTTATTTGATGTTAATATATTTAATCCAAAAACTGTACATGTAAAATTTAAACAAAATGATATAGAGGCAAGTATGTCATTAGAGGATTGGAAGAAATTACAGAAAACAGAAGATGGTACAGGAAATAGAGAATTTGAATATGCGTTTTATACTAAAGATGGTGGAGGAGATGAAGGTGGAGAAGAAGTTGTAACATCAGTAAATAATTCTGCATTAGAATTGAAAGAAACAATAGCAAGATGGTATTATATTATAAGAAATGTTGCATTAGTTGCGTTAATGTCAGTTCTTGTGTATATTGGAATAAGAATATTAATTTCAAGTGTTGCAGCCGAAAAGGCAAAATATAAAGAAATGTTGAAAGATTGGCTTGTTGCCATGTGTCTTATACTTTTAATGCAATACATAATGGTATTTGCAAATACATTTGTAGAAAGTATTGTTAATATATTAGGAAACATAACTGATAATCAGGATCATATAGCAGTAATCGAAGGTGCTTCTGAAAAATTAATGGATCAACTAAAAGAAAATGGAATGGAAAGTGTTATTATAGATAAAAAAATATATTGGCCAACTAATCTTATGGGAAATATGAGAGTACTAGCCCAACAAAAAGATGGAACATCTGGATATGTCGGATATGCGCTATGCTACATTGTTTTAGTATTATATACTTTTTATTTCTCTTTTACATACCTAAAGAGGTTGTTATATATAATGTTCTTAACAATAATATCTCCTCTTGTTGCATTAACATATCCAATTGATAAAGTAAAAGATGGCCAGGCACAAGCATTTAATATGTGGTTAAAAGAATATATATATAATCTTTTAATACAGCCATTTCATTTATTAATATATGTTATATTCGTATGTATGGCTATAGATTTATCAGGAACTAATATTCTATATTCATTAGTAGTAATAGGATTTATGATACCAGCAGAAAAATTCTTAAGAGCAATGTTTGGATTTAACAAAGCATCAACTCCGGGATTATTAGCTGGACCAGCAGGTGCTGCTATGACTATATCTGCAATGAAGTCTTTAGCAGGATTTGCAGGAGGAAAAGGAAAAAAACCAGCAGGTGGATCAGGAGAAAATAATGGAAAAATTAAAGAAAACGCATCAACTACACCTGATATGGAAACTAAAGGATTAAATGAATTATTAGGAGAAGCAGGAGAAGAAGTTACTAATATAGGTGACAGAACAGCTAATATAAATGAAGATGAGAATGGAAATAGAACAATGCAATCAGGAGGTAATGGAGATACGGCAACAGATGAAAATATAGATTCATCTGAAGGTGAAGGTAATGGAGAGAGACGTCTAAATGTTTCAAATGATACTGCAGATGAAACTAATGGAAGATCTGAATCAGAATTATCAAATAATATCCCAAATGATACTAATACAAGTGGAGAACGAAGAAATATAAGAAGTACAATGAAAAATTTCGGAAAGAATGTTGTAAGAGGTTATAAATCAGTACCAAAAGCAGAAGTATTTAAAGCTGGTGCTTCAAAAGCATTGAGAACAACTTCTAAGTTTGCAATTGGAGGAGCAGCTGCTGGTATTGGTATTGCAGCAGGTATTGCTACAGGAAATCCATCAGATGTACTTAAATATGGTGCTGCTGGGGCTTTTGCTGGAAGTTCAATTGGTGAAGGATTATCAAATAGGACTATAGATACAGCATCAAAAGCTTCCGAAAAAATAAATAGTTATGCAAGAGACATGAAAATAGGAAAAGAAGATGGAGGACTTAAAAAATATAAAGAGGCACAAAGAGAAAAAGATAATCAGAAATTTATGCAAGATAAAAATAATAGAAAAATATTTGCACAAGAGTTAAACTTAAAATCAAAAGAAGAAATTGATAAAGCTATGAAAGATGCATGTGAATATAGAAGATATGATGTAACAGACAATAAATTAATAATAAAAGCTATGAAATTAGCTGGTGATGATACTTCTAAAAGAGCAAGTAAAGAAAATATTGCTGCAGCTAAATTATCATCTGTATCGAAATCAGAAAAAGATTTAGAAGCAAGACTAAAACAATATAAAAGGGTTCCTGGTATTAGTGATGAACATGTACAACAAATGGAAAAGAAAATTAGAAAATTAAATGATATGTAAAAAAGGAGGCAACTATAAATGCATGGTTTAAGAAAATTTTATTATAATAATAAATATAAAATATGGGGGATTATAGTATTTATAGTTGTTGTTCTTTTTTCTATATATACATTAAACAACATTGTTAAGATACAAAATCAAAATGCTTTGACTTCAAATGTTAATAATACTAATAAAATTAATCAAAGTGTTTCAAATAATTCTAATACATTTATGAGCTCCAATAAATCTGGCATTACTGGAAATGAGATTAGTGAAGCTGAAATAGATAAAGTAAAAAAAATAATTGATCAATTTATTACATATTGTAATCAAAAAGATATTAGTAAAGCATATGAAATGCTATCAGATGATTGCAAAAAGGTTTTATATCAAGATGCTGATAAATTTAAAACATTATATTATGACAAGGTTTTTAATGGAGATAATAAACAAGTTGGCATAGAAAACTGGATTTCAGATACATATAAAATTAAGTTTATAGATGATATAATGAGTACAGGTAAAATTTCAGATACTAATTTACAAGATTATTATACAATTGTAGAAGATGGAAATGGTAATATAAAGTTAAATATAAATAATTTTATTAAAACAGAAAAAATAAATACAGAAACTAAAGAAAAAAATATAAAATTTAATGTTTTATATAGAAATGTATATATTGATTATGAAGAGTATATTTTAAATGTAGAAAATAATACTGAAAATAAAATAATATTGGATTCAAAGAATGACACAAAATCAATTTATGTTTTAGATAAAAATGAAGTAAAATATTATGCGTATTCAAATGAATTATTAAGTAATTTATTAAGCATAAATAACGGATTTTCAACACAAATGACAATAAAATTTATAAAAAATTATAGTAGTACATCAAAAAATGATAAACAAATTGTTTTTACTGATGTACAGATAAATGATCAAAAAGAACATATCTATATTGATATATAAAAATTGCATATAATATGCAATTTTTTTTTGAGCAAAATGTCGAAAAATTGTAGTAACTCATTAAGTTATATGCTATAATTAAAATATAATGTTTTCAAGAGGTGATAAAAATTAATATTTTTAATTATAATAAATCAGGTAATAATGAAAAAAATGTAATAAAAGATAAGCCAAAACAGATAATAAAAAAGATTGGTATGCTTATTTTGAAAAAATTAATATTGATTCTATTACCAGTTGCAATGATTATGATAATTATTTCAGCTGCTACATGGTATGTTTTTCAAGATGAAGGAACATGGGATACTAAAGAAAAAGGAAATCCATCAACATATACAAAAAGTGGAACCATTAGTGGAACAAATGGAATAACAGTTGATAAGAAAGATATGATTAGAAAAAATTTATTAAATATAGGATATACAGATGAACAAATTGATAGTTTAACAGATATAGATATAATTAGAATTTTTAAAATTAATACAAAATTAAATAAAATTGTAACAAGCTTAGATGAGCTCACACATGCCGAATTATTATGGTGTATGAATACAGTATATTCCAAATATCTTACAAAAGTTGAAGATTTAGAGTATTTACTAAATGCTGAATTAGTAACGCAATATCCTAAAATAGATAATCTAAGTGAAGATAAATTAAATGGAATCGTTACTTTCGAGAGACATCAAGTTGATCCAGATACACAAGCTGAAACTGTAACAACATTGAGGTATATTTCAAATGATGAATTTACATCTTTATTCGAAAGTTATAAGCAAACTGGAAAAAAAGATATATTTAGTTGTTTTACTTTAGATGATAGTGGAAATGCAAAAATTGCAACATGGATAAGAGAAGAAGGTGCATATAATAGTAATAATACAACATCTCAAAATGATAGAAAAAAAATAAGAAGTGGAGTAACTGGAGAGGATATTACAGGAATAGATGAGAGATATGCGGTTCAGAATAATAATGCAGATTCTATAAATGCTTCATATACTAGCTATTATATATCAGAACAATCTATAAACTATAAGTCAATGATACAACAATATACTTTGCCATTTGAATATTTATGGTCATTACTTGTTATGGGAGATAGTAGTGATTTTGCTTTAAAACTGGCGCAACTGGCATATAACTCAGAAATAAAAATAGGTGTATATGATAATATTGTAAAAACAATAGAAACAAATACTGAAAAATATACAGAACAATTTAGAGAAAGATATAGATACTATGAAGATGGTTCTTTGGAAAAGTGGAGACCTACTGATACCGAATGGAAAGAAGAAAAACATGATTATGAGCATGTTAATGTGGTAACAACATATACAGATACTGTTCAAATTGAAGTTATGCATGCAAATACATGGACTGTTGAAGTAACAGTAAATTATAATAATACAGTAACAAATGGAGATGGATATGAAAATGAAGTTCTTGGATCTGACGAAGAATGGGATACAAGTGATTCGACATATCGTAGTTGGACAGAAAGCTCTGGAAGTGAAGAAGATGGAACAGAAGAAACAATTAGCTGTGAAGAATATTATGATAAACATAAGAGGACAATTAATAAATCAAATATATCTAAGTTAGAAACTGTAAATAGTACATATCAGAAAGAACCTTCTGAAATAAAAGAAAAGACAGATACAGATGAAAATACTGACATGAATTTTGTGAAATTGTTTAAGGATGATTATAATGTTAGAACAAATCTATCAAATCCAAGTACAGTAAATTGGCTGATATCCATTTTGGAAAATAATGCAGACACTAATAATATGGTAGATTTAACCAAATATTTAATATATAAAGCAACAAATAATAAATCATTTAAAGTAGATTATGATTTTGGGGTATTTGATACAACTTCATATAGTTCTGTAAGCGAAATATATGGTGGAAGCGTAGAAGAGAAACTATGGTATTCTTTAAAAGCTTCTGGATATAGTGATTATGCTGCAGCAGGATTGATGGGAAATCTAAAGCATGAATCAAGTTTACAACCTAATAATTTACAAGATTCTTTTCAAAAAAAATATGGTACAGATGAAGAATATACCAATAATATGAATAATGGTGTATATTCTTATGAAGAAATAAAAAATGATGAAGCTGGGTATGGAATTGTACAGTGGACAAAATCAAGGAAGGCTGGATTATATAGATTTTCTCAAGATAGAGGTACAAGTATTGATGATATAGATACACAAATAATTTTCTTGTTAGGAGAATTAACAGGAAAAGGAGAAGCTGCAAGTTATACAACTATTAGAAAAAGCGGGTGGATAAAAAGTGAAAAAATAATTAGTACAAATGAGGACTGGGCAAATGCAACTTCTGTTGATGATGCTACACTGTATTTTATGAGATTTTTTGAATCACCAGGAAATAAAAGCTCTCTAGAGAATAGACAAAAATATGCCGAATCTTACTATGAGATGTTTAAGGGAAAAACGAATCCAGAAGTAAATGATAGTACATGGACTAGAAGAGGAAAGGTTAGTTTTCCAAGATATTCACAAAGTGATTCGAGATGGGGTAACAATGCATATAATTATAAAACTGGAGGAACAATCAGATCTGGAGGCTGTGGTGCAAGTGCTTTAGCTATGGCTGTATCTGGATTTACAAAGCAAGAGGTTACTCCAGCGAATATTGTAAATTATTTAAATTCAATAAATGTAAATACTGTATATAATGGAGCTAAATCAGCACAACAAGTGGCAAATAAATATGGTTTAACATATAGCTTTATTTCTAGAACTGATGTCAATGCAATTAATACGGCTCTTGATGCAGGAAAATGTTTAATATTTTCAATAAAAGCAAATGGTATATATACTGGATCAGGCCATTTTATAATGTGTTATGGTAGAGAAGGGTCTGAATACTTTGTAATTGAATCAGGAAGCTTTTACCAAACTGATAGAGGATATTCATTTAATCAAGTATTTACAAGAGGATCTCAGGGAGTATTTGTGATTGGTAAGTAAAAAGGAGATTATTGTATGGAAAAGAAAAAGAAAATTATTATAATGTTATTAATTTTTATAATAATTATAATAACAAGTATTGTTTTTTATATGCTGAAAACGTTAAATGAAGAGAAGAAAATAACTTCTGAGGATAATAAGATATTAGAAGACAGTTTTGAAGCTAATAATCAATGGAACCTAATTAATAAAATAGATGATTATATATTTATAAAAGAGTGTATAAATAAATATATAAATTATTCAGATAATGTTAAGAATGATACAGATAACATTGATAATTTAGAAAGTATAACAGAACAATTAAAAAGCATATTACCAAAAAATGTTATTAATGAAATGGAAATTAATGACTCTAATATATATAATAAGGTTGGGAT
>CAKPLV010000014.1 GCA_934167735.1 uncultured Clostridia bacterium
TAATTTTATAATTGCTTTATCTGAATTTGCAGAATTAATTCCATATTCATACAAATTTGATGGAGTTTTACATGAATATGGTAAAATTGTTTTTTGTAATAATATAAAAAAAATACAATAGAAAAGTCGTCTATTGTATTTTTTAATATAAATAGTTTTGTGGATTATATGCAACCCCATTAATTCTTATTTCTAAATGCAAGTGATTTCCTGTACTATTTCCTGTACTTCCAACTTCTGCTATTCCTTGTCCTTGTTCTACATATGTACCTGCACTATAATATAATTTACTACAATGTCCATAATATGTTTCAACTCCATTATCATGTTGAATTACTGTTAAATATCCATATGATCCTTTTCTTCCTGAAAAAGTAATTGTTCCAGATGCTGCAGCTTTTATAACTGTTCCCCTTGGTGCAGCTATATCTAATCCTGTATGATCACTAACTCTTATACTACTTTTCGCACCAAATCTTGATGTTATTGAACCAGATATTGGTCTTATTAAATTTATTCCTAAATTTACTTTTTGATATGATATATTTGATGAAGTGTTTACTTTTCCTGTAGTTTTAACTGTTTTCTTTTTAGCTACTTGAACAGGTTCTTCTTTTTTTACATATAATGATGCTACTGTATCTTCTATTGATGAAAAATCTGCTAAATTTGTTTCATATAATTCTAGTATTGAAATTTTATCAATATTATTGCTGTCTTTTTCCTTTAATTGTGCAACTATTTGCTCAGCTTCTGCAAAATCTTTTACATATGCTTTTTCATTTTCTCCTTCAACTATAGCATAATAATTGTAATATGGAATTCCTGACATTTTAACTTTTTCATAAATTTCATCATCATTCGTAACTACATTTCTTTTTAATAAACACAATTTGTATTCTGGTAGATTATTGACCTGAACAAATGCTATATTGCTGTTACCTTCCTGATCTCCATCTTCCATATATTTGTTTATTTTTGCTTGTAATTTACTTTTATCTTTACTATATCCAACAAATTCTCCATCTATTGTTACACTATATATTGGTTTAAAAAACAAAGCGACTGCACAGATAATTAGAAATATTGAAACAGCTATGAGTATTGTAAGTTTCATTGATTTTCTTGCAAACACTAATATTTGTTTTATCATTCTACTTCTCCTTTGAATCTCTTTTTTTGTATTTTATCCTATTTTGATATAATTTAGCAATTTTGTTTCTTTTCGATCTATTTGACTATACTCTCGTTTTCTTTCTTTTTCTTAATAATAATTATTATTTCTTTGTTTTTTATACAAGACAAAAAAATAATATGAGATAATTCTCATATTATTTTAATTTTATCCTTGTTGTAATTCTGTTTTAACAGTTTGTACTTCTGTTGTTGATGCTTTTTGTGCAGGTTTATAATAACCTTTATTAGAAGCTACTTTAAATAATTCATATTGGAAACTTTCATCATTATTTCTTATTTGTTGAAATGTTTGTCTTAATTGCATATTTTCTGATTCTGATATTGCTGTTTGATATGCAGTTAAATCTGATTTAACATTCCCCAATATGTCATTTACCATCGTTTTTTCATTCATATTATTCTCTTCCTTTCTAATCATTTAAAAAACTCATTAATTTTTGTTTTGTATTTAATGCGTCTTGTGCTGATTTTTTAAACATTTGCTTTATTTGTGCATCTTGTACTTGATCTGAATAAGTTGTTAATTTTTGATATGCTGTTTCATGTGCTCCTATTAAGTGTCTTAGATGTTGTAATTCAGCTTGTGTTAAGTCTGCCATAATATCACCCTTTCTATATATTATATAATCATATTGTGTACTTTTTTTTCCAATTTATTCAAAAAAAATTTACCATGTGAAATTTTCACATGGTAAATTTTTATAATACTTCAAGATTTGCAAATCTCGCCATTAGTCTTTTATGTCCAAATTTATCAAAATTAATATCTACTTTTAAATCATTTCCTTCTTCTTCTACATAGTTGATTGTTCCTTCACCAAATTTCTTGTGATAAACTTTAACTCCAGATTTATATTGTGATAAGTCAATTTCATTACTATCTTTCTTTTGAACTATGTTATTTAAGAAGCTTTCTGCTGTTCTAAATGCAAATCCTTGTGCAGATTTTGCCACATTTGCATATTGTGGTTCTGTAGCTTTATATGTTTTTATAGAACTATTACTCTTACTTCCATAGCTCCAAGAATAACTGCTTTCTGAAATGTTTGAACTTGAATTATCTTCATATCCATCTAATAGTTCTTTTGGTATTTCTTTTAAGAATCTTGAAGGTGGATTATGAGTGGTTGATCCAAATGTTGTTCTTTGTTTACTATTTGTTAAATACAAGTTTTCTTTTGCTCTTGTTACTCCAACATAACATAAACGTCTTTCTTCTTCTAATTCTTTTTCTTCTCCAATAGATTTATATCCTGGAAAAATTCCTTCTTCCATTCCAACTAAAAATACAACTGGGAACTCTAATCCTTTTGCACTATGTAATGTCATTAATGTAACCGCTTCATCAGTTTCTTCCATATTGTCTAAATCACTAGATAATGTAATTCCTTCAAGAAAGTCACTTAATCCATTTTCTGCAGATTCTTCTTCAAATTCTATAGCAACATTTAAAAATTCGTCTAAGTTGGCTATTCTGTTCTCTGCTTCTGTTGTGTTTTCATTTTCTAATGCTTTTGTGTATCCTGTATCTTTTAATACTTTCTTTATCAATTCTGATATTTTCATTTTGTCTTTTTGACTCATTAATTCTTCCATACAATTAATGAATTCTCTTGAATTTAGATAAACTCTATTTAATCCATATTGCTCAGCATTTTTTATAATTTCATACATTGGTGTATTTGTTTCATCTGAAATTTTTGCAATATTTTCCAAACTTGTTTTTCCAATTCCTCTTTTTGGCTCATTGATTATTCTATTTAAACTTAAATTGTCTGATGGATTTTGTATTAATCTTAAATATGATATGATGTCTTTTATTTCTTTTCTTTCATAGAATTTTAATCCACCTATAATTTTATATGGTATTGATTCCCTTCTAAGAATTTCCTCTATTGCTCTTGATTGTGTATTCATTCTATATAATACTGCAAAATCTGAATATTTATAATATTCTTCTCTTCTTAAATGTTCTATTTGTTCTGCAATATATCTTCCTTCATCATATTCATTATCTGCTGAAAATATTTTTGGTAAATTTCCTTTTTCGTTTTCTGTCCATAATTTTTTGTCATATTTAACTTCATTATTTTTAATTACTGCATTTGCAACATTTAATATACTTCCTGTACATCTATAATTTTGTTCAAGTTTTATGATTTTTGTTCCTGGAAAGTCTTTTTCAAAATTTAAAATATTAGAAATATCTGCTCCTCTAAAACTATATATTCCTTGATCATTATCTCCAACTGCTGTAATATTTCCATATTTTGATGCAAGTAATGTTACTAATGTGAATTGTGATTTGTTAGTATCTTGATATTCGTCTACAAGCACATATTTAAATTTGTTTGTATAATATTCAAGAATATCTGCATTGTTCATTAATATTTTTATTGTATAATTTATAATATCATCAAAGTCTATTGCATTATTTTCTTTAAGTTTTCTTTGATATAATTCATAAACTGATGCTATTTTTTCTTTTCTGAAATCTCCATGTGCTTTTGCCATATATTTTTCTGGTTCTAACATTTCATTTTTTGCATTACTTATTTCTGCAATTACTGATTTGTCACTAAATAGTTTTTCATCCATTTGTAAATCTTTTAAACATTGTTTTACTAATGTTCTTTGATCTGTTGTATCAAATATTATGAATGATGATTCAAATCCTATTCTATCTATAAACTTTCTCAATATTCTTACACATATTGAATGAAAAGTTCCTACCCACATGTCTTTAGCTTTTTCTCCAACTAAATTGGCTATTCTTTCTTTCATTTCATTTGCAGCTTTATTAGTAAATGTTATTGCCAATATATTCCATGGCAATACATTTTTTTCTCCAATTAAGTATGCTATTTTATGTGTTAATACTTTAGTTTTACCACTTCCAGCTCCTGCAATTACAAGGCATGGACCTTCTGTATTTATTACTGCTTCATATTGTTTATCATTTAATCCGTTTAGTATTTCTTCCATTATATTTTCCTTTCTATTTCTCAAATGTATGTTTGTATTTTACTATATTTAATTGTTTTTTGCAATAGTTATTTTAAATTTTAGTAACAACTATTCCAATGATAATTCCTATTATATTTCCTAATGCTACAATTCTACCTTTATATAATTTATTTGATTCAGGTATTAATTCACCTGATACTATGTATAACATTGCACCAGCAGCAAAACTTAAACATATTGCTATTATTTTTTTTGATACTTTTCCTATTATTACTCCTATTAATGCTCCTATTCCTGTTGCAATTCCTGATAATATAACATAAATCATTATTTTATATATTTTCATTCCACCTTTTTTCATTGGCAGTGCCATTGATATTCCTTCTGGTACATCATGTAAACATATTGCTATCGCAAGTGATAATCCTAATTTACTTGAAGCCTCAAATCCTGAGCCAATAGCTAATCCTTCTGGTATGTTATGAAGTGCAAGCCCAATACTTACAACTATTCCTGTTTTTAACAAATTACTATTAGAATTTAAAAATTCATGACTTGAATTAAACTTTTTCTCAACTAATATGTCACATATAAACATTATAATTATTCCAATTATTATTCCCTCTATTGTTTCTATTATCCCACTAATTGTTAATGCCTCTGGAATTAAATCAAAACAAATAACAGACATCATTAATCCTGAAGCAAATGAAAGTACAAAACTTAAAAATCGATTAGAATTGCTTTTTAAAACACATCCAATTATTCCACCAATAGTTGTTCCTATTGTTCCGAAAAACAATCCCAATATTGTTGTATTAATTATATTATTCATAAAAAAAGCTCCTTTAAAATATATTATATTAAGTATATTTTAAAGGATTCTTTTTATTACTATTCTTCTTCACCTTTTAATCTTTCAGCTCTATCTGCTGCAATTAAGTTATCTATCATTTCATCTAAATCTCCATTTAAGAAATTTTCCATTTGATAAATACTCATACCAATTCTATGATCTGTTATACGTCCTTGTGGATAATTATATGTACGTATTTTTTCACTTCTGTCTCCACTACCTACTTGACTTTTTCTTGCACTTGAAATTTCTGATTCTTGTTTTTCTTTTTCTATATTATATAGTCTTGAACGTAACATTTTCATTGCATATTCTCTGTTTTGTAATTGTGAACGTTCTGTTTGGCATTCAACAACAATTCCTGTTGGTTCATGTATTAATCTTACGGCTGATGATGTTTTGTTTATATGTTGTCCTCCAGCACCTGAAGCCCTAAACACTTCCATTTTTATATCTGCTGGGTTTATTTCTATTTCTACATCTTCAACTACTGGAAGTACAGCAACCGTAGCAGTTGAAGTATGTATTCTTCCACTACTTTCTGTATCTGGAACTCTTTGTACTCTGTGTACACCACTTTCAAATTTTAGTCTACTATATGCTCCTTTTCCAGTAACCATAAATGAGATTTCTTTATATCCACCTAGTTCTGTTTCATTTTCGTTTAAAACATCAATTTTCCAATGTTTTCTTTCTGCATACATTGAATACATTCTAAATAATGTAGCAGCAAATAGTGCAGCTTCTTCTCCTCCAGCTCCACCACGAATTTCACAAATAATGTTTTTATCATCATTTGGATCTTTTGGAATTAGTAATGCTTTTAGTTCATCTTCTATTTGTGGAATTCTTTCTTTAGCTTCATAATAATCTATTTCAGCTAATTCTTTTAATTCCTTGTCTTCCATCATTTCTTTAGCATCTTCTAATCTTTGTTTTTCTTTTTTATACTCTCTATATTTTTGTACAATTTCTTCTATTGAACTATGTTCTTTTATAAGTTTTTGCCATTCATCTTGTTTAGCAATTATTTGAGGATCACTTATTAATTCTGTTAATTCCTCATATCTTTTTTCAACTGCCTCTAATTTGTCAAACATATGTATTTCTCCTTTTCTATAATCTGCTCTATATTATACTATATATTAACAATTTTTTCAAGAGTATTATAATTCAATATAATTACATGCTATTTTTAATTGTTTTAATAATTCTTTTTCTCTTTGTGTACATGTTAATATAATTATCTGTCTATTTTTAAATTCTGTTCCAAGATAAGCTAAAATGTTTTTTAATCTTTCATTATCATAATAAGCAAATGCTTCATCTAATATTATAGGAACTTTTTCATTTGAAATAGAATCTAGCATTGCAAGTCTTAATGATAAATATAATTGATCTATTGTACCTATGCTTAATCTCTCTGCTGGTACATAGTTTCCATTTTCTAATTCAACTGTTAGTCCTTGTTCATCATTAAAATAAATATTTTTATATTTACCTTTTGTTATTTTTGCAATATTATTAGATAATTTTTCTGTAAATATCGGACTGATTTGACTTTTCATTTTTTCATATGCTCTTTCTAATAATGTCTTTGTTAACTCTATACTATTCTTTATATTTTTTAAATTTTCCTGTTCTTCATTTAATATTGATAATTGTTCTTCTAATGAAGATAAATTTTCAAGTTGTGGCTCTATATTTTCTTTTTGTAATTCGATTTTATTTAAATCTACTTTTTGATTACTAATTATTGTTTCTAAATAATTTAATCTAACTTCTAATTTTTCATCATTAAATAAATCACTAATTTCTTCTTCAGTAATATTTTTTGAATATTTATTTAATATTTTATGTTCTTCTAATGTTCTTGCTAAATTATTTTCTAATTTTATTTTATTAACTTCATCTTCAATTTCTTTTGAATTTTTTTCAATAATTTCTTTTTCTTTTTTTAGATCATTTTTTTGATCTTCAATATTTTTTAATGCAATATTTTTTTCTTTATTTAATTTTTTTATTTTTTTATTTAATTTATTTTTAAAAATTATACTAAAAATTAAATCCGTTGGTATTGTAAGAAGAAAAATATATTTAAAAATAATATTATCTATTATTTTTGAAATAAATATTATCCACAAAATATTAATTATAATTAATATTGCAAAAATAATTTGTAATTTATTTTTTAATCTATTTTTTTCATATTTTTCATCAATATATTTTTCATTTTTTTCTTCATTTAAATATTCTTCATTTTTTTCTGCTATTTTATTTTCTAATTCTTTTATTTTATTTTTATTTTCTTGAATTATTTTTTCATTTATTTTTATTTTTTCATTTTCTAAATTATTTTTTTCATTTATTTTTTTTATTTCTTTTAATAAATTATTTTCCGTTTCATTTTTTTCTAAATTATTTTTTATTTCTTTTCTTTTTTCTTCAAATTCATATTTTAAATTTTCATATTTTTTTAATTCATTTATTTTTTCTTCATTATTTTTTATATTTTTTTGAATAATATTGATAGGCTTTTCTTTACTTCTTTCAGTTCCAACTTCTTCTAACTGCTTCTTATTTATTTTATCCATTGCTTTTTTAAAAGAAATGTTATCTTCGCCTGTCCCTAATAGGTTTGATATTCTTTGTATTAGCATACTTTGATTTTCTTTTCCAATTTTTACCTCTTGTTGTAATGCAACTGATGTTGATAAAAACATTTCTTCTGTAATTTGGGTTTGTTCAAAAAAGAATTCACATCCTTTATTCTTATCAATATTAAATTTTTTTGTAATATCTTCTCCGTTTTCATTAAATATTATTGGATTTTTTTTATTAAATTCTCTAAATATTTCATAATTATTTTTATCATCTAATTCATATAATAATTTACCAGAAAATTCTTCACTATCCCATGGTTTATATTTTTCAAAATCAGATATATCTTTTCCTTTTTTATTTTTTGATGTTCCATAAAAAATATTTAATATAAATTTTAATAATGTAGATTTTCCACTTTCATTTTTTCCATATATAATATTTATATTATTTTTTAAATCTATTTCTTTATTTTTTAATTTTCCATATGAATTTATTTTTATTTTTTTTATTTTCAAATAAATCCCTCCATTATTCCAGTATTTCCATGCCTATTTCTAAAGCTCTTTCTATTGTTTCTTCATCATATTCATTTTTACTGATTTCTTCTAAAATCTCTTTTGCAAATAATCCTTTTAATGTTCTTTCTTTTGATATTTGTTCTAATTCAAAATTTGGTTTAGTTGTATTTTTTATTTTTATAATTCTAGGATTAATATCATATTTATATATGTCATATATATTTATTTCAAAATTTCTTTTTCCTGTTAATATTATTTTATAAAATTTGTTATCCTCAATTTTTATCATATTTATTTCATCAATTAAATCTTCTATTGAATTAAATTTTGTACAATCTAATTGAACTTCTGTGAATTCTGTTTCATCTAATTTTATAAATTTAATTTCACTTTTATCTTTTTCAATATTTCCTGTGACCATACCATGTTCGCCTAGTTCATCAAATCCTAAAGATATTGTTGATCCCGGATAAATTATTTTTTCTTTTCTTGAAAAATTATTTTTGTGTATATGACCTAGTGCAATATAATCAAAACCTTTTTCTGATAATGCTTTTTTACTCATTGAATTATATTGTTTTTCTTCTATATTTGCACCATCTAATGTTCCATGTACAATGAAAACATTTATCTTTTCAGGATTTTTTATTTCTAATGATTCTAAATCTATTCCTGTACAGTAAAAATCATCAAAGCCATATCCATATATATCAATATTTTCTAATTCAATTCTTTCTATTTTTGATTTAAATATATATACATTTTCATTCCAGTTATATGTGCTATAATATGAATTTTTTAAATAAGGATCATGATTTCCTGGTGAAATAAATATTTTTGTGTTATTTATTTCTTTAAATAAATTATTTATATAATCTATTGTTGATTTTCTAATATATTGTTGTTCATATAAATCTCCTGATATAAATAAAAAATCTATATTATTTTGTTTAATATATTCAATTACTTTTCTAAAAACTATTCTTTGTTCAATACGTCTTTTATCACCAAAATTTCCTTTGTCAACTAATGTTACAAATGGTGAATCAAAATGCATATCTGCTATATGTACAAATTTCATAATTTGCTTACGGCTACCTCCTTTTTTGAGTTTCTTTAATACACTTATTTTATACTATTTATTACTTTTTTTCAAGCAATTTCGAATTAACTTTCGTTTTTTATTTCACATAAAAAAAAGCATGTTTTTTCAACATGCTTTTTAATTTAGTTTTCTGAATCTTTTTTGATTGGATCTGTCATTAAAATAAATTTAACATTTCCATTCATTTTTTCATCAATCATTGAGAAATTAATATATTCTTTTGATAATTCTTTTAAACAATCTGCTCTATCAACAATATTTTTTAAATCTCCATTTACATAGTTGCATATTTTTCCAATTGCTTCTGTGTTAAATTCTTGTATACCATCTGATAATGTTGACATTCCGTCTGCAATTGTTTTTGAACTGTCTGTTAATTGAGTACTTGCACTATATAAACTATTTGTACTATTATTTACTGTTGTTAAACCTGTACTTAATTGAGTCGTTCCTGCTTTTAATGTATTTATACCTTCAATTAATTTTTCTGCACTTGCTGAAAGTTCCCCTGTTCCATCAACTAATGTTTTAGCTCCTTCATCTAATTGTTCTAGTCCACTTGCTAAAGCTGTTAGATTTGTATCAAGACTTTCTAGTCCGTCTTTTAATCCCATTTTTTCATCAGTTCCATCAATTCCTACTTTTATTGATGTAACAATACTTTTCATAGATACAATTGATTTTAATGAACTTTCTGATTCTTTATTTGCATCAATATTTTTATCTAATACAGCTATTGTTGTTACATTAGCTATTTTTTGTGATGTAAGTAATTTTACTAACTCTTCATTTTCTTTATTTAAAGCTATTTGTTCATCTATTTGTGTATTTAATGCTTGTAATTGAACTTTCATTTCTTCATCTTTATTTATTAGAGCTTTTAATTCTGCAATTTTTGTATTAGTATCTATAGCTGAAAGTGCATTATATAATCCATCTACACCTTCTGAAATTTTCTTTATTCCAGTATTTGATGAAGTTGCTCCTTCAGCTAAACTTGCTGCAGATGATGCCATATAATTTATTTTTTGTTCTAAATTTACAGACCCATTTACTAATTTATTTACACCTGGTGTTAAAGCTTTTGTTTTATTTGATAATTCGTTAACTCCACCAGCAACTGTTTTTGCTCCACTTTCAGCTTCTTGTGTTCCATTTGCTAATTGTCCCATATATGATGTAAATTCATTTGATTTTTCATTATATTCTGCTGTTCCATCTTTTAATGTTAATGCACCTTGTTCGATTTGATTACTTGCATCTTGCATTTCATCTACTGCATTGTATAAATCTTTTACTTGTTCTGTTATACTTTTATCGTTATCTTCTAAAACTTTTGGAGTAATATATGTTAACATATTTCCTATTTCAAAATCTTCTGAATCCATTGTAACTTCAATTGTTTCTGGAATATCTAATTTATCACTATTTATTCCTAAACTACTTTTTAACCCAGGGAATGCAACACCTATTAATATTGTTTCTCCATCTTTTTCAATTATTTTTCCATTTGTTATTTCAATATTTTTATTTAATTTATTATCAATTGCAACTCCTGTAACTGTAACAAATGGTGTATATAATGTTTCATTTTTACCATTTATTTTAACAGTATGTGCATCTTTATTTTCATATGAAATTATAATTTTTACATTTCCTTTTTTACCAGCTAAATCTTTTGCTGAAATTTCTTCTCCGTCTAATTCATATTTTATATTTGTAATAACAGGTAATTGTTTAGATGTTTCACCTTGATAATATATATCACTTTCTCCAGCATTCCATATAACTGTGTTATCATCTACTGAAAATGATTCATCTCCACCTGTATTTTTTATATTTAATAAATCTGACATATCTTCTATAATGCTTAATAATTCATCATTTTTTATATGGTTACTTACAATTGTTTCATAAGATGTACCATCATTTTTTAGTTTTGAATATACTGTTTCTTCTTTACTTAAAGCAAATACTGGCATTGTATAACATAACATTGAGCATAATAATAATCCACTAACTATTTTCTTTCCTTTTTGGTTTTCCATAATATTCCTTCCCTTCTAATTATTTATTTCTTTCATGTTTTTAGTTGTTTTGCAAACTATTTTATCAAATAATATCAAAAATGCAGGTAATACTGATATAACAGTAATCATACTTATGATAGCA
>CAKPLV010000015.1 GCA_934167735.1 uncultured Clostridia bacterium
ACCGTAAAAGGCGAACTCGTTGTTCAATCGGAAGATGGCGTATTCGAGTTGCTTCCGCTACTTGAATACTCGATAAAAACGACAAAAATAAAACTCAACAAATAAAACGCGGCTTGCCGCAAAACACACAAAAGGATAAAAATGTTCAACATTGTATTAGTAGAACCCGAAATTCCACAAAACACAGGAAATATTGCGAGAACCTGTGCAATAACAGGAGCTAAATTACATTTGGTTCATCCACTTGGTTTTCAAATTGATGAGAAATCAGTAAAAAGATCTGGTTTAGATTATTGGAACAAATTAGATATTGAAGAACATATATCATTAAATGAATTTTTGAATAAATATCCGCCAGAGGAGAATGATATGTTTTTTGCTACAACAAAAGGAAAAACAAAATATACAGATGTTGATTATTCAAAAATGAATGAAGTTTTTGTTTTACCAGAACCATTGCTAGAAAAATATTTGGATACAAAAACAATAAGAATACCAATGTTACCAACATTAAGATCTTTAAATTTGTCAAATTCTGTAGCAATAATAACATATGAAATACTAAGACAACATGGATTTGAAGATTTACAAGAAACAAGTACATATTTTGATGAAAAGTAGGGAGTATTAGATAATACTCTTTATTTTTTTGAGGAAAAATGTCGAATACTGTCAATCGAAAAAGCAAAAAATAGAATAAAGCTATTGACAATGTATAATGAATTTAATATACTTAAAACAGCATTTTTTTCAAAATTCAATCAATTTTTATTCATATAATTAGGAGGAATCAAGATAAATATTCAAAATACAGAAAAAATTAAAAATCTAATAGAAAATAAAGAAATTATTAAATTATTAAATTCAGCATTAAATTTAAATATAAGTCAATTGCAATTTGTTAAAACATTAAAATTGGATGATATTTCAGAATACGAATTTGAACTTGTAAAAGCAAATGCAATTATTGAAAATGAAGAAGATATAGATATTTATTTAAAAATAATAAAAAGAAATAAAATCAAAGAATCTATATTTTGTTATTGGTGTACAATATATAATGAAGAAGTATGTGAAAAAGACGAAAATAAAAAGACTATATTAAATAAAGTAGTTATATCAGAATTAACTAAAAAAAGGTACCAACAATCAATATTTCTACAAATCGAAAATAATGTAAATAAAATATTAGAATTTGGAACAGAGATAAATTTCATAGAAATAAATAATTTCATAGAAGAAACAGGCTTATCACATTTGCAAGAAACTTTTAATGATGATGAAGTATTAATGATAGGAACAAAACCAAATATAAATAAAAAAGATGCAAAATAATTGCACCTTTAATATAAATCCGCATCTGAAGTATTAGGATTACTACTATTATTTTTGTTTCCAGTTTCAACTCCAAGGTAAGGTAAAATTTCACTTAACATTTTACCAGCTGTTGGAGCAGCTATTTGTCCACCATTATGGTTAACGCCTTCTCCAGGAGAATCAAGAATTACAAGTAAAACAATTCTTGTATTTTCAACAGGAGATATTGCTAAAAATGACGCAATATAACCATCATTTGAACCATAAATAGGTTCAGAAGTACCTGTTTTTCCACCAATTGAGTATCCTGAAAGAGCAGGAATATTTTCTTTTACTCTTCCACCAGTACCTTTAGTTACTACAGATTCCATCATAGAAGCTACTTTATCTGCAGTTTCTTTTGAAAGAACTTGTCTAACTGTTTTTGTATCAAAAGTTGTTACTTCACCAGTATCTGTATTTGTTATTTTTTCAACTATTTGTGGTTGAACTAAAACACCATCATTTGCGATTGCACTTGCGGCTGTAATCATTTGAAGAGGAGTGATCTTGAAACGTTGCCCAAATGACATTGTTGCAAGTTCATGTGGTTTTATTTTTGCTAAATCGTAAAATATACCTTTTCCTTCACCAGAAAGAGATATACCGGATTTATTAAAAAATCCGAAAGCTTCATAGTACTTATAAGATAATGTTGCACCGACTCTTAAACCTAATTCCATAAACGCAGGGTTACAAGAATTTTCTAATGCATTTCTTAAAGTTTCTCTTCCATGAGAATTTGGATATTTCCAACATTTTGTTGCTTGTTCTGCACCAGATACAAGATAAGATCCTTCACATTTGAAATCTCCCTCAATATCTGTATCTGTAATATTTTCTTCCAACGCTATTGCAGATGTTATAATTTTAAAAACAGAGCCAGGTTCATATGTACTTTGTACAGCTTTTGGAGACCACATTTGGAATAATTTATCTGTTTTTTCTGAACTTGATAAAGAGTCCCAATCTTTTTGTAAAGAAGCATTAGGTGTATTTGGATTATTACAATCATAGTTAGGATAATCTGCCATTGCTAAAATTTTCCCTGTTGAAGGATCCATAGCAACAGTTATTCCACTTTTACATTTATACTGATCTACAGCTTCTGCTAAAGCTCTTTCTACTATACTTTGAATATTAACATCAATTGTTAAAGTAATATCATATCCATTTTCAGCAGCTATATAAGTTTTTTCTGAATTTGCAATTTCTGATTGAGTAGAATCTTTTAAACTTACAGATTTTCCAGAAGTACCTTTTAATAAACTATCCCAAGAATATTCAATTCCAGATAATCCTTGATTATCTGTACCTGTAAAACCAAGTACAGTAGAAGCTAATGAGCCATAAGGATAAGATCTATTTGTTGAATCTTCTAAACTAATTCCAGTTTTGAATTTTAATTTATCTTTCCAATTGGTTAATTCAGTTACTTTATCTTGTACAACATCTGAAGCAACTAGAAACCTTGAAGTATTATTTTTTAATTTATCTAATAATTCATTGTAATCTAGTTCTAAAATACTAGCAAGTCCTTGTGCTACTAATTCTTTATTACTGTCATCAATATCTGATGGATTAACATATATTTTATCTGTATCATAACTAATTGCTAATGTGTTTCCATTAGAATCATATATAGAACCTCTTTTTGCTGAAATTGTTTCAGTTAAGGTCTGTTGTGATGTAGCAGAGATTTGTAATGACGCACCATCAATTAATTGTAAATATACAAGACGACAAATTAGTAGTAAAAAAATAAGAAAAGTAAAAATAAGAATTAATTTTACTTTTAAACTAGATATGGTATTTGGAACATTAATATCACTATTAGATGTTGTCATTTGTACTTTATTTTTTGTATTTTTCTTTTTCTTCATATTATCACCATTCTTTTGTTAAGTTTTTATCATTTTATAATAAAAACAAATAAAAATCAATAAAAAGAGGATAAAATGTCTCTTTAGAAAGGATAAAAATGTTATCTAAAATAAAAACAATGTCATTATTAGGTCTTGATGGATATTTAGTAGAAATTCAAACAGATATAAGTAATGGAATACCAGAATTCGAAATAGTTGGACTGCCTGATACAAGTGTAAAAGAAGCTAAAAAAAGAATAAAAGCTGCAATAAAAAATTCACAAATGGATTTTCCAAGTAAAAAAATATTAATAAATCTTGCTCCTGCAAATCAAAAAAAAGGAGGAACTAGTTTTGATTTGGCGATTACAATTGGAATATTAATTGCTATGCAAAAAATTCCAAAAGTAAATTTTGATGAACTAAACAAAACAATATTTATAGGAGAATTATCATTAGATGGAAGAATAAATGGAAATAATGGAGTTCTACCAATGTGTATAGAAGCTAAGAAATTAGGAATAAAAAGAGTAATATTATCAAAAGAAAACTCAAATGAAGCTTCAATTATTGATGGAATTGATGTTATACCAGTAAATAATATAAGTGAAGTAATAAAATATTTGAATAATGAAATGAAAATTATAAGAGAAGAAAAAAATTTTGAGAAATATAAAATAAAAAAATATGAAAATATGGATTTTTCAGAAATAAAAGGACAAGAAGACATGAAAAGAGCACTAGAAATCGCAGCTGCTGGAGCACATAATTGTTTACTTATTGGGAGTCCGGGCTCAGGAAAAACAATGAGCGCAAAAATGATGAATACAATTCTTCCTGAAATGAATTTTAATGAAATTTTGGAGGTAGCTAAAATTCATAGTATTTCAGGAGAATTAAAAAATGATGAAATAATGACAAAAAGACCATTTAGAATGCCATATCATACAATAACTGTAAGTTCTATGATTGGTGGGGGTAAATATCCAAAACCAGGAGAAGTCAGTTTAGCACATGATGGAGTATTATTTTTAGATGAACTTCCTGAATTCAAAAAAGAAGTTTTAGAAGCACTAAGAGAGCCTTTGGAAAATCACTCAATTTCTATAAATAGACTTTATGCAAATTATATGTTTCCTTGTAAATTTATCTTTGTTGGTAGTATGAATCCATGTCCATGTGGGTATGAAGGAGATATAGAAAGAGAATGCAAATGTACAGAATCAGAAATCAGAAGATATTTAAAGAAAATCAGTGGACCATTATTAGATAGAATTGATATACAAATTAGAACAAAAAGAGTTAAATATGATAAGTTAAATGTAAATATAAAAAATGAAACTTCAGCAGAGATAAGAGAAAGAGTTGTTAATGCTAGAAAAATTCAAAAAAATAGATATCAAGAATATGAAATTAATACAAATTCAGAGCTTACTCTAAAAATGATAGAAAAGTATTGCAAAATAGATGAAAAAAGTCAAGAACTTTTAAATAAAGCATTTGAAAAATTAAAATTAAGTGTAAGAGCATATACAAAAATATTAAAGGTTGCAAGAACAATTGCAGATTTAGAAGAAAAAGAAAATATAGAATATAAACATATTGCAGAAGCAATACAATATAGGAGTTTAGATAGAAAATATGATAATTGAATATTGTGATGAAAAATATCCTGACAATTTAAGAGAAATATTAAAACCACCCAGCAGAATATATGCTCTTGGCAATATTAATTTATTAGATAGTTATGGAATTGCAGTTGTTGGATCAAGAACAAATACAGAATACGGAGAAAAGATGTGTGAATTTTTTACAAAAGGTTTAGTAGAATATGGACTAAATATTATAAGTGGACTTGCAATAGGAATTGATAGTATTGCACATGAAACAGCATTAAAATATTCGGGAAATACAGTTGCTGTTTTACCAAGTGGATTGAATAATATATATCCAAGTGTTAATAAAGAATTGGCAAGAAGAATATTAAAAAATGATGGAACAATTATTAGTGAATATTCAAATGAAATAAAAGCAGATTCAAATAAATTCAGAGAAAGAAATAGATTAATTGCAGGATTAGCAATAGGAACATTAGTTATTGAAGCTGGTATATACAGTGGAACAAGTATAACTGCGAGAATTACTAAAAGTTTAAATAAAAATGTATTTGCACTTCCAAGTAATTTAGATAGTAAAAAAGGAAAAACAACAAATGAATTAATTAAAAAAGGTGCAAAACTTGTTACATGTGTTGAAGATATCATTAATGAATATTCTGAATTAAAATTGATAAAAAGAGAAAAGAATAAAAAAGTAGAGAGTATTCAAGTTTCAAAAGAATTAAAAGATGTGTATAACTGTATTTTAAAAATACCCAAAGATATTAATACAATAGCAAGAGAATTAAATAGAAATATTAATGAAATAAACTATAAAATAATGATGCTAGAATTAGATGATAAAATTCAAGAATTACCTGGACAAAGATTTATAGTAAAAGAAGAGGTAAATGATGATTAATAAAAGAAAAATTGGAGAAGCTGGAGAAGATATAGCAATAAAATATCTGAAAGATAAAAAATACAAAATAATTTGTAGAAATTTTTATACTAGAAGAGGAGAAATAGATATAGTAGCAGTTAAAGAAAATTGGCTAATTTTTTTTGAAGTAAAGACAAGAAATAATCTTAAATTTGGAACACCTGCAATGGCAGTAAACAATACAAAAATACAACACATGAAAAATGCTGCAAGAATTTTCTTAATGTTAAATAAGTTTAATAAATATAATATAAGATTTGATGTTATTGAAATTTTAAAAATAAAAAGTAAAAAAAGGTTAAATCATATAAAACAGATTATTTGAGTTTACTTGAAAAAAAGTCAATTAGCTTGTATAATATATGTGTATTTAAAGGAGGATACCATATGAGTGGATTACAAGATGAAACAATAAAAATAATGAAACAATTTAATATAAGAGCAAATAAAAATTTGGGTCAAAACTTTTTGATTAATCAAGAAGTGTTAGATAACATAATTGATAAAAGTGAAATTATAGAAGATGATATGGTAATTGAAATTGGACCAGGCTTAGGAACACTAACAAATGAATTGTTAAAAAAAGCTGGAAAGGTTATATGTGTAGAACTTGATAGTAAAATGATTTCAATTCTAAAAGAAAGATTTAGAAATAATGAAAAATTAGAAATAATAAATGATGATATACTTAAAGTTAATTTGAAAAAAATAATAGAAGAAAATAAAGAAAGTGGAAAAATTAAAAATGTTAAAATTGTTGCTAATTTGCCATATTATATAACAACTCCTATTATTATGAAATTACTTGAAGAAAAATTAGATATTGAATGTATAACTGTAATGATGCAAAAAGAAGTTGCAGAAAGATTAATAGAAGTACCAGGAGGTAAAAATACAGGAGCTATTACATATACAGTATATTATTATTGTGATTCAGAGAAAATAATGGAAGTTCCAAATAGTTCTTTTATACCAGAACCTGATGTAACTTCAGAAGTTATAAAAATGAATTTAAGAAAAAATCCAGTCGTACAATTAGATGATCCAAAAGTAATGTTTATGATAATAAAAAGTGCATTTATGCAAAGAAGAAAAACATTATTAAATGCGTTAACAAATTCAAAAGTTTTTTTAAGTAAACAAGAAGGAATTGAAATATTAAATTCATTAAAACTAGATGAAGATGTTAGAGCAGAAAAATTAAGTATACAAGATTTTGCTAATATTGCAAAAATAATATGTAGCAAAAAATAAATGGAGGTAAATTATGAAAATAGTATTTATGGGAACACCAGATTTTGCTGAAAAATCTTTAGAGGCTATTTATGAAGCGGGACATGAAATTTTGTGTGTTGTAACAAATCCTGATAAGCCAAAAGGAAGAGGAATGAAAATGATTGCTTCACCTGTTAAAGAATATGCTATATCAAAAGGCTTGTTAGTAAAACAACCAGTTAAAGTAAGAAATAATACAGAATTTATAGAAGAAATAAAAAACATGAATCCAGATGTTATATGTGTTGTAGCTTATGGAAAAATTCTTCCAGAAGAAATTTTAAAAATACCTAAGTTTGGTTGTATAAATGTTCATGGATCATTATTACCTAAATATAGAGGTGCTGCACCAATACAATGGGCTGTTATAAATGGTGAAGAAAAGACAGGAATTACAACAATGTATATGGATGTAGGAATGGATACAGGAGATATGATTTTTGAAGAAGAAACTAAAATTGGCGAGAATGAAACTTGTGGTGAATTATGGGATAGATTAACCTTAATAGGTGCACAATTACTTGTAAAAACATTAAAACACATTGAAGAAGGCACAGCACCAAGAATTCCACAGGGAGAAGATTATACAATGGCACCTATGTTAAATAAAGAAATTTCAAAAATTGACTGGCAAAATAAAAAATCAAAAGAATTGAAAGATCTTGTAAGAGGACTTAATCCATTTATGGGAACATATACATATTTAAATGGAAAAAAGATAAAAATTTGGAAAATCGAACTTGTAGACGAAAAATATGATGATAATTTAAAAAATGGTACTGTTATAAGATCAGATTCTAAAGATGGACTATATGTAAAAACAACAGATGGAATAATAAAAATACTTGAAATCCAAGGTGAAAATTCAAGAAAAATGGAAATAAAAGAATTTTTAAGAGGTAATCAAATATCTGTTGGTAGCATATTTGAAAGTTAATGAAAAGTAAATAATTCATAAAAAATAAAATCACTTAATAAAATTTATTAGGTGATTTTATTTTCAAGATAATGGAAGATAAAGTGAAGAAATTTTACTTTTGGACTATACAAAAATAAAAATTAGTTATATAATGATGTAAAATTTGGAGAGAACCAAAGGAGTGGAATATATGGAATTAAAAAAGATTTTAGTTGGTATAGATAATTTAAAAGCAAAAGGAAGCTTAGATGTTGATGTAACAGGATTAGAAAGCAATTCAAAAAAAATAAAAAATGGAGATATGTTTATAGCAATAAAAGGATTTGCAACAGATGGACATCAATATGTAAATAGTGCAATAGAAGCTGGTGCAAAAGTTGTAATGGTGCAAGAAGGGTGTGATTTAAAGAGTATCAAACTACCTAGTGATGTTACTTTAATTATGGCAAAAGATACAAGAGAAGCATTAGCAAAATGTAGTTGCAATTATTATGGCAATCCATCAAGAAAATTCAAATTAATTGGTGTAACAGGAACAAAAGGAAAAACAACAACAACATATATGATAAAAGAAATACTAGAAAAATCAGGATTTAAAGTTGGATTAATTGGAACAATTGCAACATATATAAATGGTAAAAAAATATCAGATAGCTGTAGAACTACACCAGAAAGCATAGAATTACAAAAAACATTTGCAGAAATGGTAAATCAAGGTGTTGAATATGTAGTTATGGAAGTATCTTCACAAAGTTTAAAATTACATAGAGTTGAAGGTTGTGACTTTAACATTGTTTTATTTACAAACTTTTCAGAAGATCATATTAGTGAAAAAGAACATCCAAATATGCAAGATTATTTTGAATCAAAATTAAAGTTATTCAAAATGTGTTCAGAAGGAATTGTTAATGTTGATGACTTACAAGTATCAAAAATTCCTAAGCTATTTCCAGAAAGTAATATAATGACATATGGAATTGACAATTGTTGTGATGTATTAGCAAAAGACATAACGATAACAAATTCATATGTTGATTTTAGAGTAAAAATAACAGATAGAAATGAAAGAGTTAAAGTCGGAATACCTGGTAGATTTACAGTATATAATTCTCTTGCTGCTATTTGTGTTGCAAAAAAATTAGGAATAAAATCAGAAAAAATAATAGAAGCATTAGCAGAAGTAAGAGTACCAGGAAGATCAGAAATGGTTGATAACAAAAAAGAAATTCCTATTATGATTGATTATGCACATTCACCAGAAAGTTTGCAAAATATATTATCAGCTGCAAAAAGTTATACAAGAGGAAAAGTAATTTCAGTATTTGGATGTGGTGGAGATAGAGATAAAGGAAAAAGACCAATAATGGGAGAAATATCAGGAAGAATTGCTGACTTTACATTTATTACTTCTGATAATCCACGTACAGAAGATCCTGAAGAAATCGTAAAAGAAATAGAAGAAGGAATAAAAAAGACAAAAGGTAATTATAAAGTTGTAGTAGATAGAACTGAAGCAATAAAAGAAGCAATTGCTATGGCAAATAAATTGGATATTATAATACTTGCTGGTAAAGGCCATGAACCATACCAAGAAATAAATGGAAAACAATATCCATATGACGAAAGAATTATAGTAAAAGAAATAA
This sequence comes from uncultured Clostridia bacterium, assembly GCA_934167735.1. GTDB lineage: Bacteria > Bacillota > Clostridia > TANB77 > CAG-508 > CAG-269. Next base: position 9,603 of record CAKPLV010000015.1, read on the forward strand.
TAGGATAAAAAACAAGAAAGGTTGATAAAATTGGATTTTCAAACAAAAATGTTATTAATATCATTTGTAGTAACAGTAATTTTAGGAATGATAATTGTACCAATACTAAGAAGATTAAAAGTTGGTCAAATAGAAAGAAATGATGGTCCAGAAACACATTTAAAAAAGCAAGGAACACCTACTATGGGTGGAATAATAATTATGTTAGGTATAATTATTATGACAATATTGGCATATACGTATTATAAAACTAAAGATGCAGAATTAGCCAAAAATTTATTACCATTATTAGGTTTAACAATGGGATTTGGTATTATAGGTTTTATAGATGACTTTAAAAAATTAGTTCTAAAAAATACAAAAGGATTAAAACCAAGTTTAAAAATGTTAGGATTATTGATTATTTCAGTAATTTATGTTTTATATTTACAAAAAGGAATAAATTTAGGAACAGAAACATATATTCCAATATTAAAAGAATATATAAATATTCCTATATATGCATATATACCATTTGCAATACTTGTATTATTGGCTACAACAAATGCAATTAATTTAACAGATGGAATTGATGGCCTTTCACCAAGTGTATGCACAATAATAATAACATGTTTAACAGTTATTGCAACAATATATGGAGTTAAAGAAATTATTATATTTGGAGCAATTGTAATAGGAGCTGTATTAGCATTCTTAATGTTTAATATATATCCTGCTCGTGTATTTATGGGAGATACAGGTTCACTATTTCTTGGTGGTGTAATATCAGGAATTGCACTTTATTTAAAAATGCCAATTATATTATTAATTGTCGCAATAATACCAGTAATTGAAACATTATCAGTTATTATTCAAGTATTATGTTTCAAAAAGACAGGAAAGAGAGTATTTAAAATGGCTCCAATTCATCATCATTTTGAATTATCTGGCTGGAAAGAAAATCAGATAGTAGTAGTATTTAGTATTATAACATTAATAGCATGTATTATAGGATTACAAATAATTTAACAAAAGAATAAAAAGAAAGGAATAAAAATGGCAGAAAATAAAAAAAGCAAAGGTTTTTCTAGTTTTCTCAATAATCCAGTAGATTTTACACTAGTAATAACAGTTTTATTGTTATTAGCATTAGGATTAACTATGGTATTATCTGCAAGTGCTCCAACGTCTTTACAAAAATATGGTGATAGTTATAAATATTTTGTTAGACAACTAATTTTTGCAGTACTTGGATTAATTGGAATGTATTTTATTTCAAAAGTTGATTATAGAATATACCAAAAATTATATAAATATGCATGGGTATTATCAGTTTTACTTTTAATATCTGTATTGGTTTTAGGAAGTGAAAGTCATGGTGCAAAAAGATGGATATATATCACAAGTTCACTATCATTTCAACCATCAGAATTAGTTAAAATTTTAATGATAATATTTTATGCAGGTGTATTAGTTAAAGATAGAAATGAACTAGGAAAATTCGGAAAAGGTTTAGTAAAACATATAT
>CAKPLV010000016.1 GCA_934167735.1 uncultured Clostridia bacterium
TTACAATACCAATGATAATGGTAGAACCAGAAGCAATAGATATTGATCAAATCCATAATGAAATTTATAAAGAAGTACAAAATGCTTATTATACACAAAATCCATTTACAATTTATCCAGAATCAGAAGGAAAAGATTTTGATGTAGAAAATGCTAAAAATATAATACAAGAAACAAAAGAAGAATATGTAATACCATTAATAATTACAAAACCAGAAAAAACAATAAATGATATTGGAACAGAAGCATTTCCGGACAAACTTGGAATATGTTCAACAAAGTATGTAGCTGGAAATGTGAATAGAACAACAAATTTAAAGTTAGCAGCACAAAAAATCAATGGAACAGTATTACTACCAGGACAAGAATTTTCTTACAACAAGGTTGTAGGAGAAAGAACAATTCAAGCTGGATACAAGGAAGCAGCAACATATTCAAATGGAAAAGTTGTAGACGGACTTGGAGGCGGGATTTGCCAAATATCATCTACACTATATGATGCAGTTGTATTTGCAGATCTTGAAGTAACAACAAGAAGAAATCATCAATTCGTTACATCATATTTACCAGCAGGAAAAGATGCAACTGTAGTATGGGGAGCACAAGATTTTAAATTTGTAAATACTAGAGATAAGCCAATAAAAATCCAAGCCACAGTAAGTGGAGGAGTAGCAACAGTTTCAATTTGGGGAATAAAAGAAGATGTTGAATATGATATTTCAATAGAAACAAGAAAAACAGCGACAATAGCATATACAACTCAATACATTCAAGATCCAAGTTTACCTGTTGGAAAAGAAGTTGTAGAACAAGCAGGAAGTAATGGTAGAAAGGTAGAAGCATACAAAGTTAAAAAATTAAATGGCCAAGTGGTTTCCACAACATTATTATCAAAAGATACATACAATGCAATGAAAAGAATAATAAGAGTAGGAACTGCAGGACAATAAAATGGAGGTAAAAATGAAGAATAATATTTTGAAAAAGTTATTAATTGTCAGTATTATATTTATGATTTTAGCGACAGACTTTTATGTGCTTGGAGCAGGAATAAAAAGTTATGCGGCAACAGCTGACAATGAAACAAACAACAAAAACATTGAATTCTCTGCATACTTCAAAAATGAAAACAACGAACATGTTGATAAAATTTCACAAAGTATAAAAAATACAAGTATAAAATTATATGCAGGAATTAAAGTAAAAAATGATGGATATTTTAATGGAAGTATTCAAATAAGTGATAGTAACTTTAAAGTGAAAAATAATATACTATCAAAATATGTTGAAAAAATTGAAGAAAACAAAATATCACTAAATCAAATAAATGCAGGTGAAAGTGTAGAAATTGAATTAGAAGTAGAACCAATAATATTAGATACATTATCACCAGAAATGTTATCAGCAGAAAGCAGTCTAACATTATCAGGAACATATATGGAAACAACATATAAAGGATTAGACATAAATGCAACAAGAAAAGTAAGCTTAAATTTAGTGATAGATGAAAATGCAAAAACTTCATTATCAACAGAAATAATTACAAACAAAGTACTAGCATTAAATGGTGAAAATAAAAGAATAATCCAATTATTAATAAAATCAGGATTAGAAGCTAACCAATATCCTATAAAAAATACTGCAATCAGTATTAATATTCCACAATTTAGTGGTAAAAATCCAACAGATATAAATGTATTTGCATTAGAAACAAAAGCAACAAATGGAAAAGATGATAGTATAATAACTGATTGGAAAAATGAAAATAATGTTTTAACAATCAATTTAGAAAATGCATTAGATGAAAACAAACAAATAAAATGGTCAAAAACTGGGGAAGACCAACTAGTAGTTACATTTGTATATGATGAAGATGTTGATGCAAAAAAAGTTGAAATAGAAACAAATTCAGAAATATCAATTTATAATACAGAAAACAAATATACAGCAAAATACAAAACAGGTATAGAAAATACAGAATTAAATGGAATAGCATCTGCAGAAATAAAAAGTAATAATACAGAAATTTATAAAGGTCAATTATATGCAAACACAAAAAATACAGAAAAAATAGAAATACCATATAGTACAACAACAACAGTAGAAAATAAAAGTGTTGGAATTGTTGATCAAATATCAGTATTAGAAGATAAAGATATATATGTAACAGAATCATCAACATTGGCTACAGACTCAAAAATAAAAAGTACAGAAATAAACAAAGACAAAATGATTGAACTATTAGGAGAAGATGGAACAATCATAGTAAAAAATGATGAAAATGAAATAATTATAAATAATGAATCTCAAGCAGATGAAAATGGAAATATAATTATAAATCATGGAAATGGTACAAACTCAGCAAATATAATATTGAGCAAACCAATAAAAGCAGGAAAAATTGAAATAAAAAATAATAAAGTAATTGTAGGAGATAAATATACATCAAATCAATTAAAAACAATTAATGGAATAAAAACAAAAAATACAATAATTGCAACATCTGGAAATACAAAAGTAATGGAAAATACTACGGAAATAACAACAGAACTTAAAGAAACAATGACAAAAGCAGAACTAATTGTAGATAAAGATACATTATCAACAATAACAACAAATAATGATATTACACTAGGGGTTAAACTATTAACAGCAAATACAAAATATGATTTATATAAAAATCCAACAATAACAATAAAATTACCTGATTCAATAGAAAATATGAAAATTAATAGTTTTGATAAATTATATGGAGAAAACTTTGAAATTACTAAAGCCGTATATAATAAAGCAAATAAAACAATAGAAATTGCATTATCAGGTGAACAATTAGAATATACAGAAGAAGCAACTCAATTATATTTACAACTTAATGTAACAATAACATTAAATAAACAACAACCAAGTAAGACTGATGAAATAACAATGACTTATACAAATGAAAATGCAATACAATATGAAGGAGAAGAATCATTTGGTATTGCAACAAAAGCAATAAATATCTCATCACCAAGTGGATTAGTATTAATGAATAATGCTACATCATATGACATTACAGGAATAAAAGGAATAACAGATGATAGTCAAACAATTAATATTGAAAAAAATGATGCAGGAAAAACATTAAACTTCCAAATAGGATTAATTAATAATGTTGGAGAAGATATATCAAATGTTAATATCTTAGGTAAATTACCTACAGATTTAAAAACAGAAAGAACAGAATTAACAACAACATTAAAATCAATTGCAGGAAATGGAGATATATACTACAGTGAAAATGCAAATGCTACTGCAGATTTAACAAAAATAGAAAATGGATGGACAAGCAATTTAAACAACTTAACAAATCCAAGAATATACTTAATAAAAATTGGAACAATGAAAGAACAAACAAATTACTTTGCAAACTACTCAATAGAATTACCAAAAGAAATAGAATCAAATTTATCAACATATGAAAATTATATGGTTACATATAGTACATCAGCACAAGCAAGTAATAAAGAATCATCTACAGTGGTACAATTAGATACACCAAAAGAAATAATAATGGATTCTACATTAAGTGCTAAAGTTGGAAATGATACTATAAATAATGGTGATACTGTAAAAGCAGGAGAGGTAGTAAATTATACTTTAAGCATTAAAAATAATGGAGCTCAAGATTTAAGTAATATTACTGCAAAAGTAACAATACCAAGTGGAACAGTACTATTTGAAAATAATCAAGAAAATAGTAGTGCAACACAAATATCAAAAACAATAGATACACTAAAATCTGGAGAAACAAAAAACATTGTGTATTCTTTAAAAGTAAAAGAAGATGTTGAAAATAATGTACAAGTTTCAAGCAAAGCAAGTGTAAGTTGTGAAGATAAAACAATTGAAAGTAATGAAGTAAATTTCAAAACAGAACAAATAAAAGTTAAAGTTTCAATAAAACAAAACATAACAGGTGGAGAAGTTATATTTGTAAAAGGAACAACTGTAGATTATATAATTAATATTGAAAATAGAACAAATTCAGATATTAAAAACTTAAAAGTTAAAATACAAAACGATAGTCAAATAAAAACAAAATATATAATGACAAAAGGAGTATATATAACAGATATACCAGAGACATATGTAATTGAAAATATTCCAGCAAATAGTTCTACATATTTAATTATAGGTGAACAAATTCAAACTGATAAAGGACAATATGAATTATCAACATCAATAGAAGATGCAAGTGGAGAAATATATAGATCAAACATAATTACACAAGAAGTTAAAACAAGAGATGTAAAACTTGCAATGAGCAGTTCATATGAAAACAAGAATGTAGAAGAAGGAGAAATTATACCATATGAAATGATTCTTGAAAATACTGGAGATACATTTGCAACAGCAACATTTAAGATGAACATTCCAAATGGATTAACAATACAAGAAGTATATATTGATGGAACATTAAAATATCAGACAACAGATAAAAGTAGTCCAAAAACATATGTAGAGAAAATAAATATTAATGAGATAATTAGTATAGAAGTTGGAAAGAAAAAAACAATATTAGTAAATGCAATAGCAGATGAATTAGCTGAAAATGAAGCAACAAAAACAGTAATTACTACATCACAAGTATTAATAAATGGAGAAGAAAAAGATTCTAAAACAATAACAACAAATATTATCAAATCAATAAATGGTGGTAATGATGATAATAATAATGGTGAAATTATTACAGGAAATATTATAAATGGTATTGTTTGGTTAGATCAAAATGTAAATGGAGAAAGAGAAACTTCAGAGACAGCTTTATCTAATATAAAAGTGAGATTATATGATGTTAATGCAAATGAATATGCAAAAACAAAATCAGGAAAAATAATAGAAGCAACAACATCAGAAAACGGAATTTATACATTAAGTGGAATAGAAAATGGACAATATATTGTATTATTTGAGTATGATACAGAAAAATACGAACCAACAACATATAATAAAGAAAATGTTGATTCAGCATTAACTTCAAAAGTTATAGCAAAAGAATTAACAATTGATGGAACAACAAAAACATATGGAGTTACAGATACAATAACTGTAAATGGAAACATTTCAAATATCAATATGGGATTAAAAGACATAAAAATATTTGATTTACAATTAAACAAATATATAAGTAGAATAGCAGTTCAAACTAAAAAAGGAACAAAATCATATGATTATAATGATGCAACATATGCTAAAGTTGAAATAAACTCAAAACAATTAAAAAATGCACTTGTTGTATTAGAATATACAATTAGAATTAAAAACGCAGGAGAAGTTGCTGGATATGTTAAAAATATAGTTGACTATATTCCAGAAGGACTAACATTTAGCTCAGAATTAAATTCAGACTGGTATTTAGCAGATGGACAATTATACAATAAGAGTCTAGCAAATGAAAAAATAAATCCAGGAGAATCAAGAGAAGTAAAAGTAATACTTACAAAAACTATGACAGAAGATAATACAGGATTGGTAAATAACAGAGCAGAATTATATGAAACATATAATGAATTTGGACTAAAAGATATTAACTCAACAGAAAACAATCAAGTTAAAGGCGAAAATGATTATGGAATAGCAGATGTAACAATAAGTATTGCAACAGGAGGTAGAACAATGTTATACACAATATTAATATTAATAAATACTTTATTAATAGGTGTAGCAGTTTATCTTGTAATAACAAATAGTAAAAGATCAATAAAGTGGGGAAGGAGGTAATCACATGAAAAAGACTAAAATATTAGGTTTTATAATTGGAATATTATTTGCAATATTATTATTTTCAAACAAATCATATGCAATGACACCAGATGATTTAATATATGCAGCAAATACTGATTTCAATATGGCTAAAACATATAAAAATCAAGATATTTATATAGACTTTGGAATGGTAAAAAAATCAAGTTTCCTATATTGTGTTGAACATAATGCTAAAATGAGAACAGGAAAATACAATGACTATAAAATAGTTGAATATATATCAATTGAAGGAAATAAAGCAACAAATGCTGATGGAATTGTTGTAGAAAATGATTTAAACAGTACAATGGCAGCAATATTAGCAAATCCATTATATGCTAAAGGATATGGTCCATTGGCAAAGGCATATACACGAACACAATATGCAATATATAATTACTGGTATACATGGATAAACAGCTTAGCTGGTTCTGGAATGAATGTTGATGGATTTATAAAGGATAATGGTGTTGTTAGAGGAGCAATAAGTTTAGCAACTATTCAACAATGGATGGCAACAGCTCCAGCAAATCGTACATTTAGAGGTAAAATTTACTTCTTAAAATGTACAGCATATGATTATCAAACATTAATCTGTGCTACAGGTGATTTTATAGATGAGGTACCACAACCATCAGAAAATGGATTAAAAATTGATAAAATTGATGGAGATTCTCAAAAATCTCTATCAAAAGTATCATTTATTATAAAAAATGCAACAACAGGAAAATACATTAAAAAAGAAGATATTACAATAGGAACAAGTAGTTCACCAAATAGAACAACATATATATATAAAGATAGTAGCCAAAGTTCAGGTGGAAGCCAAGGAGGAAGTAGTGAAAGTGGAGGAAGCAGTGGAAGCAGCAGTAGCTCAGGCGGGTATGTATCTATTAAAGATGTAGAAACAGTTAACTTCCCAGGTCTTGAGTCAAATGCATATTATAAAGGATATCAATATAAAGGTGACCATGGAATTGAAGTTTGTTATGAGCAATGGAGTAGTTCGGAATCTACACAAAAAGCAACAGGATCAGGACTAAAAGGATTTAAGATATTTATAAAATCATGTCATGGTACTGATATGTTCACAGATAAAGAAATAGATGATTTTTGGGCAACAGGATCAAACTCAATTGATGATATATTTGAAGAATGGAAAGATAGTTTAACCAAAAAAAGTGAAGTATCTGAAGAAAGATTTAGATATTTCGTACAAGAAAATTATGAAATTTCTGATAAAGAACTTGATGCTTGGCTTGCAGGGGCAAAGGCAGATGGAAGATTTAATATTAATAAAATAATTGGAGATGCAGGACTTGAAGATGGAGACCTATACGGTGATTCAATGGAATCATGGTATGATGATGATTGGTATCAAGATGGACCATTTATGATGCCAACAAGAAATGCAATCTTAAAGTGGGCAAAAGAAGAGTTTGAAGGAGAATTAGATGACTTAGATGATGCCTATGAAAAAGCAGATGAGAATAATCAACAATTAGATAGAGAACAATATTTGGTAAATGAAAAAGGAATAACAGAAAATGCGTTTGTAAGTAGAATGTTAGATGTTGTTAGAGTTAGAAAAGAGGAAGATTTAGGTGAAGAATTAGCATCTTCATTAGAATATGAAACATCTGAGAGAATAAGAGAATGTTATAAAGCATTTTTACAAGGTAAATCATTTGGGGGAACTACTAATTATACAGAATATGAAGATACATCAACAGACGACTTTAATCAAGCAATAAATGAAGGAGCTTATATATTTACAACTGGTGTTTCAACATATTCATCAATATTTATCCAAGGATTACCTACAGGAACTTATCAAATAATAGAGGTAAAAAACCTTAATGATGGTTATGAAGATTTAAATGTTGGAACAACAGTAACAACAATGTATACAACAGGAACAAGTTCTAGTATAACAATCACAAACTATAAAGAAGATGATGAAACTCATGACGACTATGGAGATGCATCTGGAAAAGTTACAATTTCAGGAACTGTTTGGGAAGATTTGTTAAATGGAAAAGATAATGAAATAAATAGTACTAGAGATAGTGGAGAAAAGGGACTTGCTGGAGTAAAAGTATATTGGAAAAATGGTAATACAATAATCGAAAGCACAACTACAAATTCAAGTGGAAATTATTCAATGACAACAGATATATCTGTTACAAGTGGTTCATGTTTATTAGGAAATCCAATATATAGTTTAGATACGGCAAGATATGAATTTTTAAACAATTCTCACATAGAATTTGAATATAATGGATTAAAATATACAACAGTAGAAAATGTAAGTTCACAAGAAGCTAATAAATCACAAGGTGTAGAAATACCTCAATCAAGATTGGCTCTTGACAATTCATTTGATGAAGTAAATAGCCAAGGGGTCATAAATAATGGCAGTGTATATCAAAGAATAGGAGCAAATGGTGGATCAACACCATCATATACATTAAGTGGAGATAACAGTAATTCATTAAGAACAGCAACATTAAACCAATCTAATTCAGAATTTGGAGTTAGAGCAAGTACAAAGCTTGCAGGAGTAAATTCACTAATGGATACCGCATCTACAAAAACAGCAAGGTTCCATAAGAGAGATCGTCATTGGCATACTAGAAGAAGAAATGGTGGAAGTAGATGTCATAGATCTTGTACAAAACAATCTCGTATTAACAAATGGACAATAACAAACTTAAACTTAGGATTATATCAAAGAGAACAACCAGATTTAGCAATAACATCAGATATAGAACAAGTAAAAGTTGTTATGAAAAATCAAGCATACATATATGATTATAATCATAGAAATATAGGAAGTGTAAATTCTTCAGCAGACTTTAAAGTAAGTTTTGAAAAGAAGAGAAACCCTGGAGTATACACTAGACCAGTAAATCCATCAGATATAGCATATATGAACCAAAATGATGATGGAAAAGTACAAGTATATGTAACATATAATGTAAAAGTAGTGAACCAATCAACAACATTACCTGTTAAGGTAAAAGAAATAGTTAACTACTATGATGATGATTACACATTAGTATCAACATCTGATTGGTCAACAAAGAGTAAGTATGGACAAACATACAATCAAAATGGATATAAAGCAGCATATACGACAAAATTAACTAACCAAGTAATCGCACCACAAGGTGTATCAAGTATAGTTAAGATAGAATTTGAGGTTAATGAAAGAACAGTTAAAGGATTAATAAATCAACAAGATGTATTAATTAGAAATGTTTCAGAAATTAACGGATATTCTACACTATATGGATCAAACACAAAATGTGCAGAATACAAAACAGCAGATGAACTTGGAAAAACAAATGCACAATATGCTGGAGTTGATATAGACTCAGTACCAGGAAATACAACACCAGGAAATGGAGCAACATATGAAGATGATACAGATGAAGCACCAATCTTCAAATTAAATGTAAATCGTGATAATAAATTTGTATCAGGAACAATTTGGGAAGATACTCAAACAACTGATAGTAAAAACAAAAACGAGAGATTAGGTAATGGTGTAAAAGACAATAATGAAAATAATGTAAAAAATGCAAAAATAGAATTATTAAGAGCAGATTCAAATGGAAATATTATGAAAGATGGATCTGGAAATGAAGTCAAAGCAGATTTATACACAATTGAAAATGGAAGAGCAGTTACAAAATCAGCAGTAACATATTCAGATGATAGTGGACATTACTCATTTGAAGGAATTGTAACAGATTATTATGTATTAAAATATACATATGGAGATGATACAAGTGTATTAAGTAATGGACCTACAATGATAAATGGAAATGTTATAAATGCTAGAAACTACAAATCAACAATAGTAACAGTAGACCCAGTAAAATCTGCAGTAGATGGAAACAGAAATGATAAATGGCATTTAACATTAAGAGATAATGCATCAATTGCAGTAGATGACCTAGATAATAGATTAAGTATTTCATCATTACAATATAATAACTTCAATACACCAGTAAATGTAACATCATACAGTCCTTCATTCAGAATGCAAGTAGAATACGATGCTACAGGAAGACAAGAAAGCAGAGTTGACGAAGATGGTGGGGACTTTGAAAATGATTCAGGTATATTTGACTTTGGTATAATTGAAAGAGCAAGAGAAGATATTGTTATTGATAAAACAATTGAAAACTTAAAAATAACATTAGCAAATGGTCAAATACTTACAGAAGGAAATCCATATTCAAGTAATATGAATTATGTAAAAGCTTTAGGAAATACAATGACAACAAGAGAAAATGTTGTAAATAACAAAAAACAAACAAAATTATTATACTTAGAAATGGATTCAGAACTAATACAAGGTTCAAGAATAGATATCTTATATAAAATAACTGCAACAAATAATAGTGAAATTGACTATGAATATGATAGAGCAAACGGTGGAAATGAAAGATACTATTACTTTGGACAAGTAAGTTCACCAAAAATAAAACCATCAGTTGAATTAGTTGTTGATTATGTTGATAATGAATTAACAGTTGACTTAGATAATCAAAACAATAAAAACTGGAAACAAGTACAAGCTGAAGAATTAAAAGATCAAGGATTAATTTCAGAAGCAACATATAACACAATAAAGAAAACTGCATCAAATTACTTAATATATACAACAGAAATATTTAAAGATATTGCAGCAGGTGAATCACATTCAGAATACTTATTTGCAACAAAATTGTTAGCAAATCAAGCAAATGATTACACATATGAAAACCATGTTGAAATATTAAAACTAAACGGAAAAATTGCAAGAAACATTGATAGTACAGAAAGTTCAGGAAAACAAGTTACAAAAACTTATAAACCAGGAACATATGTACCAAGTCTTACAAGAACAGCTGCAACATATGTTAAAGGAACAGATGTAAGAAACAAAGATAGATATTTAACAGATGGAACATTAGAAACAGTTGGATTACATACACAAGATGATGATACAATAACAGTAAGAATTACACCACCAACAGGAACAACAGATAATACAATAACATACATAATTACAGGTGTTATAGCATTTGTAATAATAGGTATAGGAATATACATCATCAAAAAGAAAG
>CAKPLV010000017.1 GCA_934167735.1 uncultured Clostridia bacterium
AATTTATACTGTCCAACTTTTTGGGGTCAGTACATAAATAGCTTCTTTTTGTTTTTTTAATAAAAGATTACATAAAATTTGACAAAAAATTCTAAATATTGTATAATAAAAGAGATGTTATATAAAAGGAGGAATTTATATATGGCAAATAATAAAGAAAAAGAAAATAAATGGAGAGAAGAATTTGAAGCCTGGGAAGATGGTAGAAAAGATAAAAGACTTGATGAATTAGAAAATAAATATAATAATAAAACCATAACAAGAGAAGAAAATGACGAATATCAAAAAATGTTAAAAATCGATAAAAACATTGAAAAAGTTGAACATATTTCAGATTATATTGATAGACTCTCAGATTTAAAAGAACAAATAATAAAAGAAATCTCTGCAAGAAGACAAAGAAATGGTGGAGAAGGAGAAAAAGCACAAGAAGCTACTAAAAAATTAGAAGAAGAATTACCTAAATTGTTGGAAGAAGATGAAAAATTAAGTAAACAATTAAAAAATCCAAATTTAAGTAAAGAAGAAAAAGAAGAAATTAGCAAAAAAAGACAAGAAATAAAAGATAAAATTTCACAAAATAATGCTAAATATTCAAAATATACAGGAATAATTGCAAAAAGTGAAAAACAAAAACAAGAAGAAGTATTTTCAGAAATGGGAGACAAAGAATTATTTGATAATGCTGTAAAAGTAAGTGCTAAAATAAGTGTAGCAAATTTATATGCAAAGCAATTAATGGATGGACAACAAGATTTATCACGTATAGAAGATGTTGTAAATAAGCAAAACATTGAGACAAAACAAGGAAGCTTAAGAAGTAAAGTAAATAAAGAAATAAAAAGATATAGAGCTACAGCTGAAAACAAAGAAAAAATTGATAATGTTAAAAATGCCATAAAAGGAAAAGATTTATCAAAAGAAGATAAAGCCCAAGCTGGTAAAATAGAAAAAGAAGAAGAAATAAAAAGAGCTGCAGAAGTATCAAAAGCATTAACAGAAGTTTCTGAATTTGATCAAAAACATCCAAAACTTGCAGCAATTAAGAATTGGTTTAAAAATGGATTTAAGAAAATAAAAGACTCAATGTCATATGAAAATCCAAACAAAGAAGAGTCAAACAAAGAAAAGTCAAACAAAAAAGGTTCTAAAAAAGAAGAAAAGGCTGAAGCTTCTATCGAAGATAAGAGAAAAGAATTTATGAGAACATTAAAAGAAATGGATAATGTTGATATGAAAAAAGTTGCTGAAAATGGACAAACAAGACAAGATCCAAGAGAAATCTTATTAAGAAATAAACTTATGAAAGAAAATCAAGCAGACTCTCAAACAATAGATAAATTAACAAAAGATATGGATGAAGAAACAGTTAATAAAATAAAAGAGGATGTAAAAAGACAACAAGGTGGAGATGAAAGATAACAAAGAAAAATCACTATAGAAATATAGTGATTTTTTTGGCACAAAATTAAGTAAAACTATTGAAATTTTAAGAAAACAATAATAAAATAGTAACATCTTGAATAATCATAAATAGGAGGAAGCAAATGAATATATTACTTGATGCTATGGGTGGAGATAATGCTCCAGACGCAAACATAAAAGGTGCTCTTAAAGCAATTAATCAAATAAAAGCTGAAGTAACACTAATAGGAAAAGAAGAAATAATAAGAAATAAAATAAAAGAATTTTCTGGAAAAGATATGGAAGAAGTATCTCCTAGATTAAAAATTGTAAATGCAACAGAAACAATAGAAATGGAAGATCAACCTACAGTTGCTATAAAACACAAAAAAGATTCATCAATGGTTGTTGGATTTAAAATGCTTAAAGAGAATCAAGGTGATGTATTTATTTCTGCTGGAAATTCAGGAGCATTATTAGCAGGAGCAACATTATTAGTTGGAAGAATAAAAGGAATTGATAGACCGGCTTTAGCAGGAATTTTACCAGCATATAAGAGCCAATTGCTATTAATAGATTCTGGTTCAAATACAAATTGTAAGCCAATAAACTTATTACAATTTGCTCAAATGTCTACAATTTATTTAAGAAACACATATGGAATAGAAAAACCTGCAATTGGATTATTAAACATTGGAACAGAAGAAACAAAAGGAAATGAATTAGTAAGAGAAAGCTATAATTTATTAAAAGAAAAATCAGGTGAATTAGGAATAAACTTTGTAGGAAATGTTGAAGGAAGAGATGCTTTTTCCGGTAAAATTGATGCAATAGTTACAGATGGTTTTACAGGAAACATATTCTTAAAAACAACAGAAGGGCTTGGAAAATTTGTTAAAAAGACATTATCAGAAAGTTTAACTCAAAATTTATTTGCAAAAATATGTACAATACCATGTCTACCTGCAATAAATAGATTCAAAAAGACAATGGATTACAAATCATATGGAGGAGCATTATTTTTAGGAGTTAAAAAACCAGTTGTAAAAGCTCATGGAAGTAGTGATGAAAAACTATTTGAATTTACAATAAAACAAGCAGAAAAATTTGTTGAAAACAAGGCTGTAGACAAAATGATAGAGGAATTTGAGAAACAACCAAAAGCTTAAAAAATAAAAAATTGAATACCTAGTACAAAATTTAAAAATATTAATAAAATGCTTGACAAATATATAAACATATAATATAAATGTTACAGGTAACGAAAAGATAAATAGATCATTCACACTTGAGAGGAGGTGAACTTGAATGAGTTCAGAAGAGGTTTTTGAAAAGGTTAAAGGAATAATAATAGAGCAATTAGGTGTTGCTGAAACAGCAGTAACAATGGAAGCATCATTCATAGATGATTTAGGTGCTGACTCTTTAGATATAGTAGAATTAGTAATGGCTATAGAAGAAGAATTTAAAATTGAAATACCAGATGCTGATGCTGAAAAAGTAGTAACAGTAGGAGATGTTGTTGACTACATAAAAGAAAACGTATAAAAACAAAAGAGGTTGTAATTAAAAGCCTCTTTTTTAGTTTATATAAGAAATTTCCTCATAACCAGAAGGTAATAATTTTATTATTTGTTTTTCATCATTTTGAACTAATTCTAAATAATTTTTTTCAGTATTTAGAGATTTTATACTATCATATTCTGCAGGAATTAATATAGATCCATTCAATCCTGCTATACCATATTTATCATCTTCTTTGAATTTAATAGCTGATTCATACCATGTTGAATATTTTGTGTTTGTTCCAGAAATTAATTCAATATTTTCAAAATTAGGAAAAGGATTTTCTTCATCTTTATCAATAAAATATGTATTGTTTTCTGTTGTAACCATAAAAACATCAACATTAGGGTTAGGAATAACTATGCTATCATATTTAGGTTTAATAATATTTTTAGAGCCATATTTTATACCATATTTGCCGTTTTGATTATATGATGTATATTTATATGAATTTACACGAACATTGTAAAGAGATTCTAAGAATTCTTCAATATTATATTTTTCATCTAATTGGTAAATTGTTTTATTACTATCTTCATCAGAAAAAACAATTTTATCTTTATCAATAACAAAAAATTCATACATAGTATTATCATCTAAATAGCAAATAGCTGTTGTAGGAGTATCATATCCTCTTGGTTCATCTGTTACATATAATTGTGCAGATTTTAACATTTGTTGAAGCTTTTTTACAGTATCAGAATCTCTAATAGTAACAAATCTTTCAGAATAGGATAAAGTTGCTGAACTATTATCAGCTATGATAATTTTAAAAAAATCCAAATTAGATAATATATCAATTTTTTGAATTTCTTTATTAGAAGTATTATCTAAACTCAAAGTATTGTTGTTTGAAGTATTTGATGAGGATTTATAAAAAATTGGATATATGAAAATACCAAAAAACAATAATATAATTATTGTAATTAAAATTATAAATAAACTTTTTTTATTCATAAATGTCCCCCTCTGCTTGATTATAACATTCAAATGCTACTAAATACAAGATTTTTAAATAAAAAACTTGAAAAAAACTCAAAATAGTATATAATAGATTCATAAGAAATAAGGAGAAAAAAATGAATAGATTAGAGGAAAAAATTGGATATAATTTTAAAGAGATAAAATTATTAGAAAATGCATTAACACATACATCTTATGCGTATGAACACAATGTTGAAAGTAACGAAAAATTAGAATTCTTAGGAGATAGCATTCTAGAATTTGTTTCAAGTGTATATTTATTTGAAAATTATAAAGATTTACATGAAGGAGAGATGACAAAACTTAGGGCTACTGTTGTTTGCGAGAAAAGTTTGCACAAAATTGCCAAAAGACTAAATTTTGAAGAGTATCTATTTTTAGGAAAATCAGAAAAACATTCAGAAAGAGAATGTAGACCAGCAATATTGGCAGATAGTGTAGAAGCAGTTATTGCAGCAATATACCTAGATGGTGGATTAGAAGAAGCACAAAAATTTATAATAGAAAACCTAAAAGATGAAATAGAAATTGCAAGTCATAATGTAGGTCAAAAAGATTATAAAACAGTATTACAAGAAGAGCTTCAAAAAAATGGGGAAGTTAAAATTGAATACAAAATAATTAAAGAAACAGGACCAGATCATGATAAGACATTTGATGCACAAGTTGAATTCAATGGAAAAATATTAGCTAAAGGTGAAGGAAAATCAAAAAAACAAGCTGAAATGGAAGCTGCAAAAAAAGCATTAGAAAATTTAAAGAGGTGAAAATATGAAAAAACAATATATAATACCAATTTTTGTACCACATTTAGGATGCCCAAATGATTGTGTGTTTTGCAATCAAAAGTCAATAAGTGGACAACAAAAAATGATTACCACAAATGATGTAAAAGATACTATAGAATTTTACCTAAAAAATTTCAGAGATAAAGACGCCAAGGTTGAAGTAGCTTTTTTTGGTGGTAGTTTTACAGGTATTGATGTTGGAAAACAAAAAGAATTTTTGCAAACAGCATATGAATATATAAAACAAGGAAAAGTTGATAGTATAAGAATTTCAACTAGACCAGATTATATAGATAAAGAAACATTAAAAAGGCTAAAAAAATATAAAGTTGAAACAATAGAATTAGGTGTTCAATCAACAAATGATTACATATTAAAACAAAGCAATAGAGGGCACACTTTTGAAGATGTAAAAAAAGCATCAAGATTAATTAGATGGTATGGATTTAAATTAGGACATCAAATGATGGTTGGATTACCAGAAAGTACAAGAATTGATGAAATAAATACAGCTAAAGAATTAATAAAATTAAAACCAAAAATGGTAAGAATATATCCAGTTCTTGTTATAAAAAATACAAAATTACAAAGAGATTATGAGAGTGGAAAATATACACCATTATCAGTTGTGCAAGCTGTAGAAACATGTAAAGAACTAGTAAAAATGTTCAGTAAAAAGAACATAGAAATTATTAGAATTGGATTACAAAATACAGATTCTATAACAGATCCTTCAAAAGAAGAAAGTGAAGTTGTTGCAGGACCATATCATCCAGCATTTAGACAATTAGTAGAAAGTGGAATATGGTATGATGCAATAGTAGATAAAATAAAAAAATTAAATGCAAAAGTAAAAAAAGTGGAAGTAACAGTTAATCCACATGATGCAAATAATGTAATAGGACATAAAAGAGAAAATATTGAGAAATTAAAAGAATTGTATACATTAGATTTAATAGTAAAACAAGATCAAAATATAAAACCAGGAAAAATAAAAATAGAAATATTGGAAAAATATCCAGAGTTTTTAGAAGATCATAAATAAAGGGGTAATATATGGAAAAAAATAAAATAACAATAAACTTATTACTAATAGTAATATCTATATTAGTTGTTGTTGCATGTATTATGGGATATTTATATTTTACAAAAGAAGATGTAAAAAAAGAAATGCAAGAAAAAGAAGAAAAGAAACAAAGTTTAGTAATATTCAATGATGAAAACTATCCCAAAGTTGAAGGAATAACTATGTTACAACCATTAGTAAATAAATTCAAAGAAACATATACTGGTTCAGAAACAAAAAAAACAATAAACATACAAAATGAAGAACAAGTATATAATAAACTTATTAATGGTGAAACAGATATGATTATAACAACATATCCATCTGATGAAATGATTCAATCAGCAAAAGATAAAAATATAGAATTAGGAATAACACCTATAGCAAAAGATGCATTTGTCTTTTTTGTTAATAAAGATAATACAATCGAAAATTTAACACTAGAACAAATTCAACAAATATATTCAGGAAAAATAAAGAATTGGAGAAATGTTGAAGGACCTAATATAGAGATAATTGCATATCAATGTCCAACAAATTCATTTACTCAAGCAGGAATGTTAAAATTAGTAATGAAGGACAAAATGATGACACCACCTCAAGATAGTTTGAACAGCAGTAATGGTAATATAGTAGATGTAATATCACAATATGTAAATCAAAACAATTCTATAGCATATTCATATTTATATAATGCTAATACAATGTATAAAAATGAAAATATAAAATTTTTATCTATAAATGGAGTTGCTCCTACATATGATAATGTAAAAAATGGTCTATACAATTTACAAACAACATATTATGCTGTTGTTAAAAAAGGTGTACAAGAAAATAGTAATGTAAGTAAATTATTAAATGAAATAAAAAATGAAAAAGGTCAAGAAATTGTTAGGGAGGCAGGATATGTTCAAAACTATTAAATCAAAAGTAATAGCTGTTGTTATATTTTCTGTTATATGTATAATTACAACAATATTATTGATAATGTATAAAAATATAGATACAAATGACAATTCATTATTTTCAATAAATCAAGATAATAATCAAGAAATTAGTAATGATAAAACAGAATCACTTAATTTAAATGGAACATATAATCAAAATGATATTGAATTTGAGCCAAAAGAATATACAACAGATAAAGCTGGAATAAATTATTATCAAATAAGAGGCATGAAAAACAAAACAGTACAAGAAAAAATAAATAAAGAATTAGAGAACAATGGATTAGGCTTTTATAAAGAATATAGTGATAAAATAGATGAAATAAACTATTTATCAACATATATGGAGGAAATTTCTAGTTTTTCAAATACAATTTCAATAAAATGTATACAAGTTGTACATAATAACAATAATGGAAATGCAACAAATAACACTAAATATTTGAACTTTGATTTATCCACAGGAGATCAGATTTCAATTGATAAATTATTTGTTGAAAATGTTCCAATTGAAAAAATATTAAGAGAAGCAGTTTATAATAGTTATATAAAAACACAAGCTGAATTGGAAAAAAATTTAACAAATGATTATATTGTTAAAGATTATAAAAATATTGAAGACGAAGTTTTAAAAACTATTTATTTATATGAAGATGGTCAAATAAATGACTTTTGCTTTGATCCAAGAACAATATATGTATATGAAGGAAATTTTGAAATATCAATTGATATGGAAAAATATGCTGAATATATAGCAATATATAATAGATATGTGACTTCTGAAAGTTTATTTGAAAGAAATGATATTGGATTTAAAAATTTATATACATTATCACTAAGATATAATGGACAATATTATTATCAATATTATGATAAACAGAGTAATTATTATATTGATATAAACATAAATTATGTTGATATAAATCCAAATGATTTTGAGAAAAAACTGATAGAAGAGAAAATAGAAAAAATAAATGAAGAAATCAATAAAATAAAAACATTAGTTAGTAGAGATTCTAACAAATTTTATATAATGAATTACTATATTGAAATATTAACAGCAAGAGAAAAAAATACAGATGAGTTAGTTACAAAATATTCTGAAAGAGGAAATACATATGAAATGTCTGTTAATGATTTTTACGAAAATGTAGAATCAACACTAATAAAATATAATAGAAACACTGAAGAAAACAGTGAAAAATTTGTATATAATTTTAATGATATCTTAAAAGAAGAACCTCAAAACCTAATTGAATACTACATGATTGAAACAGGAGAAAAGATAGTAATTTAATTTGAATAAAATCACCTATGTTGTAAATAATTGTAATATAGGTGATTTTTATTATGAATGAAAATAAAATAAAGAAGAAAATGATAGATTGGCTGGGAACAATAGTAGGATCTTTTATAATGGCAATTGGTGTTTCATGTTTTTTACTCCCAAATCAATTATCATCAGGAGGATTTTCTGGAATTGCAACAATAACATATTATTTGTTTAATATTCCAATGGGAATAATGATATTTTTGCTAAATATTCCATTATTTTTATTTGCAGGATATAAAATTGGAAAAGATTTTTTTGTAAAATCAATACTTGGAACATTTAGTTTATCATTTTTCATTGATTTATTAGATAAGCTTGAACCAATTACAACAGACAGATTTTTAGCATGTATATATGGAGGAACAATAATTGGACTTGGTACTGCAATTATTTTAAAAGTTGGTTCTTCAACAGGTGGAACAGAATTAATTGGTAATATTATAAAAACATATAATCCACACATATCTATGAGTAAATATTTAATGTTAATAGATATTGTAATTATAATATTAAACATTTTATTTTTTAAAGAAATTGAAATTGGTTTATATTCTGCAATTGCAATTTACTTATATGGAAAACTAATAGATGTCGTTTTTGAAGGTGTTTATTATACAAAATTGCTATTTATAATTTCAGATAAAAATGAAGAAATAGCTAAGAGAATAGTAAGAGATGTTGAAAGAGGTGTTACAGGACTATATGGAAAAGGAATGTATAGTCATAATGATAGATTAGTGCTAATATGTGCTGCAGCAAGAGGAGATATAATAAAAATAAAAACAATAGCTAAAGAAGTAGATCAAAAATGTTTTATTGTAGTTGCAAATGCAAGAGAGGTATTAGGAAAAGGATTTAAATAGAAAAGGGGCTTTTTTTACAGCCCCTTTTCTATATTAAGTTTCAGTTAAAAGTAAAGTTGAAACAACATTTAAATCAATATCAACATGGAAATTTGCATTTTTAAATTTTTCATTCCAGTTGAAATTATTCCATTCAGAAAGAGTAGAGAAATTAGTTAAAGCTTTATGAGAAAAATTATCAATATCTGTATTGTATTCTTTAGACATTTTATTTAAATATTCATAAAATTTATTATTCATATATTCTGTAGCCTTTTCAGAAAACAAATTTAAAATCTCTTCAGATTCATAGTTGGTATCTTTATTTAGAGTTAAAATATCTGCAACAAGATAAAAATTTAAATATATTTGGGGTACATCATTATCTATTGACACAACTGATTTAGAATCTTTTACAGGAGAGATGCTTAATTCACACTTGGAATCAGAATTATTAATTGGACTATCAATTGTAATAATACATGATTTCAAAGAGTTTTGAATTAACAAATGACATATTGTTTCAATAGCTGTTAATTCACCATACATTTTGTCATCTTTAAAAACTGCTACGCCAAGATTTTCTGTACCGCGATTTCCTCTTATAGTACTTGAACCAGCTACCAAATTTTCAGAATTAGTAATTACATTTTGATCAATAGTAGAATTGTCTTCATTATTTGATGAATCAGAAGAACTTGAAGAATCTTCAGAACTGCTTGAATCATTTGATTTCTTTTCACGAGATGTTAGATTTAATCCTCCTAAAATAGCTGTACTATTACAATGATCACAACTTACAGTATTAAAGAAATTACCAAGTGTTATATCTGGAAAATATCCTGTAAATTTATTTGTAATTGAAAAAGTTTCATAATATTGTACTGTTAATTTTTCTAAATTCGGCTTTATATTACCAATATAATCATAAGCATCACATTTACTAATAACAATATTTGTTGATGGTCGTATTTCTTCATTATTCATTAAAGTATAGATTTCTTCAGAAATTCCTTGTCTAGCAATATCTTCAGAAAAAACGATTAAACTACAATGAGCTAAATTTAATTCTTTTCCTATATAAGCATTAAGTAAATTAATACAACTTACTATAGAATTAGCTTCATCTGAAACTAATACAATACTATCATCAGCATTACTTGAAGATCCGTTAGAAGAAAAGATACTACTTTTTGAAAACTGAGCAGAAACCTTAAGTTTGGCATTTTCTCCAACATCAAATCCAATTGCTAAAACATATGCTAAATTAGTCATTGTATGTGATCTGTAAGTAGCAGAAAAACCATTAATAAAAAAAATTAGTAAAATAAAAAATGATATAATAACAATTAAATTTTTACTCATTCTAACCACTTCCTAACAATTTTTTTTATATAAGAAAATAAAAGTATAAAAAAGCTAATAAATATAACTAAAATAAAATAAGCATATTTATATAAGGTGCTTGATATAGTTAAAGACAATGCATAATTTTTAGGAATTGTACTAAATCCATATAATAAAATAGCAAAAATAAAAGTAAGAATATCGCTATGTTTTGCATTGATTAGTTTTTTTATAATAATGTTACAAAATTTAAAAGTAATCCCTAAATAACTAACAAAAGATATTATCCATATTAAAACAAATAATGAATCCATTTTTCTAAAAAATGAACCAAATTCTATATATTTAACAGCAGAATAAAGTGGTAATAATTCCTTATTATTTGTTAAACCATGAAACATAAGTTGAATAACACTAACACTTAATAATAATGAAATATTTGACCATATTATCGAGTGAAT
>CAKPLV010000018.1 GCA_934167735.1 uncultured Clostridia bacterium
ATGTAAAAAGAGCTATTGATGTTACTTGTGCTACAGGAGCTATTGTAGTGTTTAGTCCTATTTATTTAGGTGTAGCAGCTCTTGTTCGTACTAAACTTGGTTCTCCTGTTTTATTTACACAGGATAGACCAGGATTAGTTGGTCCAGATGGCAAAGAAACAGTATTTAAAATGTATAAATTCCGTTCCATGACTGACGAAAGAGATGAAAATGGAGATTTACTCCCAGATGAAGTAAGACTTACTAAATTTGGTAAATGGTTAAGAAATACAAGTCTTGATGAACTTCCAGAAGCATTTAATATTTTAAATGGAACAATGTCAGTCATTGGTCCTAGACCACAACTTGTAAGAGATATGGTGTTTATGAGTAAAGAACAAAGAATGAGACATACCGCAAAACCTGGACTTAGTGGATTAGCACAAGTCAATGGTCGTAATGCGATTTCTTGGGAAGATAAAATGAATTGGGATCTTAAATATATTAAAAAGGTAACTATTAAAGAAGATTTACAAATCATTCTAGATACAGTTAAGAAAGCATTTATCAAACAAGAAGGTATTACACAAGATGATATGGCTACAGCAGAGGATTTTGGTGATTATTTATTGAGAACTGAGAAAGTAGATTCTAAAGATTATGAAATAAAACAAGAAGAGGCAAAAGATATTTTGAATTGTACAATTGAAAAAAAAGATGATGAAAAGAGAATAAAACTTGTAAAAGAATCAGCAGAACAAAAAAAATATTCAGTGTTAATGTCACTTTATAAAAAAGAGAATCCAGAATATTTAAGAATTGCGATAGATTCAATGTTAAACCAAACGGTTGCTCCTGATGAAATTGTCTTAGTTGAAGATGGACCATTAACTGATGAATTATATGCAGTATTAGATGACTATCCTATGCTTCACAGAGTAAAAAATGAAATTAATTTGGGATTAGGTCTAGCATTAAATGTAGGTTTAAAAAAATGTAGAAATGAATTAGTTGCACGTATGGATACAGATGATTGTTCCAAACCTGAACGTTGTGAAAAACAGCTGCAAAGATTTTTAGAAAAACCATATTTGGCAATTGTTGGTTCTCATATTGATGAGTTCATTGGAGATACTTCTAATGTAATTTCACAAAGAATTGTTCCAACAACATCTGAAGAAATTTATAAATTTGCAAAAAAACGTTCAGCATTTAATCACCCAGCGGTTATGTATAGTAAAACTGCAGTACTGGAAAATAATGGATATGCAGATTTAAAAAGAAATCAGGATGTAGATCTATTTGGACGTATGCAATTTAAGGGTTATAAAGCAGAAAATATTGATGAAGCATTGTTATGGTTTAGAAGTTCAGATGAACTTGCTAAAAGAAGAAAAAGTTGGCAAAATACATGGAGCTACATTGCAACAATTCGAAATTTTTGGAAAATGGGATATAGTTCATTTACAGATTACGCTATTGTTGGAATTGCACAGACTGGTATGTATTTAATGCCAATCAAGTTACAAAATTATATTTATAAGAATTTTTTGAGGAAATAATTTTATATGTTAGTTAGAATAAAAAATAAATTATTTTGTGAAATTTATAGATTTTTACATCCATATCTATGGGGGAAAAAATTACAAATTAACGGTATACCAGAGATAGTTTCAATGAAAAAGCTTAACATTGGTGAAAATGTATCTATCAATAAAAGATGTTATCTTCAATGCGGGGGGGGGTTACATTAGGAGATAATGTAACCTTATCTTATGGTACTGTAATATTAACACAAGGACTAGATACATGTGATTATATTTCAAATTCAAAGAATAAGTATCGCATACATAAGAGTGGATATGTACATATTGGAAATGGTACTTGGATATGTGCGAATGTAACAATTTGTCCCGGCGCAAAAGTTGCGAACAACTGTATAGTAGCAGCTGGATCAGTAGTTGCAGGAAATCTTCTTGAAAATAATTGTTTGTATGGTGGATGTCCTGCAAAGAAAATAAAAAGATTAAATTAACGAGGTGATTAAATGAATGATTTAGTTTCTGTAATTATTCCTTTATATAATAGACAGAATACAATAGTTAGAGCCATTGAAAGTGTATTAAATCAAACATATAAAAATATCGAAATAATCATCGTTGATGATTGTTCAAGCGATGATGGATGCAAAATAATTGAAAATAAATATAAGCTTAATGATAGAATACATTTAATCAAATTGAAAAAAAATTCTGGGGCTTGTGTTGCTCGAAATGTTGGTATTGAGGCAGCAAAAGGTAAATATATAGGTTTTTTAGATAGTGACGATGAATATTTGCCCTTAAAAATAGAGTTACAAATCAATAAACTAATGTTAAGTAATAGTGATATTTGTGTATCAAGTTATCAACGAGTGAACAAAGATGGTCTAACACAAAAATTTATAATTAACGATGTTATAATGAATCCATTATACTACAATTTATTATATTGTAATTTTATTACAACTGGTGTGTTATTTGGAAAAAAGGAGTGTTTTGCTAAAAATAAATTTGATGAACGATTGCCAAGATATCAAGATTGGGATTTAGTACTTAGATTATGCAAAAAATATGTTTTTACATATGTAGAACAATTTACTTTATTACAAGAACACCAGAATATAAGTATTACTTCAAGAACAAGCCATGAAAAAACTTTATATTCCTTAAAGTTGATTTTAGAAAAGCATCGTTCTGATTATTCCGAAAATAAAAAAGCTTATCAACAAATAAACTGGTTGATTGGATTACATTCAATGTATACAGATAAGAAAGATTTTAAATCACTATGGAGTGGTGTCATAATATATAAATTTAAATTAAAAAGATTTTTAATATTTTTAGTATATAAAATGAGAATTAATAATTTAGTTAAATTGAATATTTAGACTTAAAGGAGAATATATGAATATTGTTGGTATCTTTATAACATTAATGATAACATTGATTGGTATAAACAAGGAAAGAAAAGTATATGGGCCATTAACATTTTTTTCAGGTTTTTGGATGATTTTAATGTTACTAGCATCATTAAAATTCTTTGGATTATATGATTCTGATGATTTAGCATATGTGTATATAACAATAGGAGTAGCTAGTTTTTGTGCAGGCTGCTTGTTAATGAATAAAATAAGATTATCAGATAAGTCTAGTAGTAATATCATTAATGAAACAGTATATAACGTTATGATGATACTATGTATATTTTCTTTAATTTATAATATTAGAATTATTATAAGTTATATATTTGGACATTATAATATTAGTCAAATATACTATATAATGGCAGAAACGAATAGTGGTGAAGCGACAGCCTTGTCATCATTATACTCTTCATGGCAAGAAAGATTACAACAATATATAGGCTACCCTTTATTATACACATTAGTACCAATTTCTATTATAGGATATTTAAATGAAAAGAAAAAAAAGTATTTAATTTGTTCATTAATTCTATGCTTTTTGAGATTTTTTATAGATATGAGGAGAACTTTTGTTGTTATTGTTATAACATATTTTGTCATTTTAGTTGTGATCAGATTAGGGTCAAAAGAAAAGCCAAAATGGCTAACAAGAAAATTGAAGAGGCGATTAGCAATATTTATTTTTGCTTTTATTGTGGTTTTTATTTATCTGTCAACTGTTAGAAGGGATGCTTCAGAAGTAAAGTATAGTTTTCTATATAATATATATACATATTATGTTGGGTCTATACCTTATTTTGGACAAAGAATTTCGTTGTTGCCTTCTGATTTACATTATTCTTTTGGTATGACTTCACTGAGAGGATTATTTGCTCCAATTGTGGCTGTTTTAGGCTTATTAGGTATAAAAGAACCTTATTTAATGACATTAGCAACTCAAAATATAGAAAGTTTGCATAATGTAGTTTTAAATATTACTCCTACTCACAAATTTAATTCTTATGCAACAGTATTTTTCGAATTTTACTTAGATGGAGGTGTAATGGGTATTATTATTTTGTCTTTTTTATTTGGATTAATTTCTTTTTATTTATTTAAAAAATGTATTAATTTTAATAGTGCGAGAGACCAATTTAGATATGCATACTTTTTTTCTATTTTTCTTTCATTATCAGTTTTACATTTTAATGGTGCTGTTGTTTGTTATATTTGGCCATTTATTATTGAAAGGATGTTATTTATAAGTGAAAAAAAAGAATAGAAATACTACTAATTTACAACTTAAATTGAATTTGATTTATAATATATTTTATCAATTATTAACATTGATTGTCCCATTATTAACAGCACCATATATATCAAGAATATTGGGTGTAAAAGGTGTTGGTTTATATAGTTATACATATTCAATTGCACAATACTTTGTATTATTTATGATGTTAGGAGTTTTAAACTATGGAAATCGTGAGATTGCAAAAGTAAAGGATAATAGAACAGAGTTAAGTAATAAATTTTGTGGAATTTATTCTGTTCAATTTTATTTTGGATTAGTTGTAATTATCATATATTTATTGTTTGCTATAATATTTTCACAATATAAATTGTTAATGTTTATACAAGGATTATATGTGTTATCAGGTATATTTGATATTAGTTGGTTTTATTTTGGAGTTGAAAATTTTAAATTCACGACGGGAATAAGTACAATTAATAAAATTCTAACTACAATCTTAATTTTTACTATTGTTCGGAATAAGTATGATATAGCATTATATACAATAATTATATCAGGAGGTACATTATTAAATAATATAGCTTACTGGTGTAATTTAAAAAAATATATTGATTTCGAAAAATTAAAGTTGAATAATCTAAAAGTTTATGGAAAACCTTTGTTTATTTTATTTATTCCTGTAATTGCAATTAGTATATATAAATATATGGATAAAATAATGTTAGGAAGTATGTTATCTGCTGATGAGGTTGGGATATATGAAGCAGCTGAAAAATTTATAAATTTACCAGTTTGCTTTGTTGCGGCTTTTGGTACTGTAATGTTACCAAGGATAACTAACTTGAAAAAAAATAATCAAACAGATTATGTACGAAAATATAATTTTATTAGTATGGTATTAGTTGTTTTTTTGAGTGTAGGTATGTCTATAGGTTTGGCTGGCATTACAAGAGTATTTATTCCGTGGTTTTATGGAACTGATTTTAAACCATCTATAAATGTATTGTTTGTATTATTACCATCTATTGTATTTGTAAGTTGGGCTAATGTAATACGTACACAGTGTTTATTGCCAAACCAAAAAGATAAACAATACTGTATATCTGTTTCATTAGGAGCAATTATCAATTTGATAATTAATCTCATTTTTATACCTAAGTATGGAGCAGTTGGTGCAGCAATAGGTACTTTAATTGCAGAAGGATCAGTATGTATCATGCAAACTTTTATGTGCAGAAAATTTATGGATATCAAAATTTATATAAAATATAGTATATGTTTTCTGGTTGTTGGTGGTATTATGTTTCTTACAATTAAAGATATATACATGACTAATGATTTTATGACTGTTTTGGTTAGAATTATAATAGGAGGAATTACATATTCTTTTATTAGTCTTTTAATTCTAAAAAATGCTTTTAGTATGTATAGGAGAATTTAAAAAATGGAAAAGTCAGAAGTTAGATTTTTTAAAATTTTACCCTTTATTAATATAGTTTTATCATTTTTAATTGTTATTCATCATAGCTTTAATATTAATATTGACTATAATGTTAACATTAAGAGTTTTGCTTGGATTATTGAGAGGTATTTATACAATATTACAGAATGTGCGGTACCTATTTTTTTCTTTATGTCTGCAGTTTTATTTTATAGAGATTTCCATGGAGAACTTGAAATTTATAAAAGAAAAGTAAAGAATAGAGTAAAATCATTACTGTTACCATATGTTATATTTAATATAATTGGATATATTAAACACATTGTATTTGCAAATCAAAACTTTGATTTGTTTAGATTACTTGGCTCCATAATTACGTCTGACACAATGCCTTTATGGTTTTTGAGAGAATTATTTATATTATCGATTTTAGCACCTATTTTATATAAATTAAAATCGAAAAGAAATGTAGAATATTTCGTAAATTTCTTTATCATAATTTTAATTATAACTGGAATTGTTAAATATAGAACATTTGTTTATTGGTTGCCATTGTATTTGTATGGATCTAATCATAATATATATGACTTAATAAACGAACAAAAAAATAAATATTTATCAATAATTATAGTGTTTATGTTTTTTATGATGCCTTTATTTTTACCAAATATAAATGGTAACATGGATATGCTTGGTAATATTGTTTTTTATTTTTATAGATTTATTAGTATTCAGTTTTATTTATGTTTAATAAATAAATTAAGTAAGTATAACGTTAAACAACATGATTTTTATAAATATTCTTTTTGGGTATATTGCACGCATTTTCCATTTATTTCGATATATAAATTGTTTTCTACAAAGATAATTAATTTGTTTAACATTGGAATTAATAATATGGTTATATTGTTACAATATTTTTCTACTGTATGTATTGTATGTATTGTATGTATTGTATCGGCAAATATAGTAAAGAAGTATTTTCCAAAAATGTTTCTTATAGTAAATGGAGGTAGATGTTAACTATGGAGTCTAAAACAATTATTAATAATGAGAAAGTAGAGTTAACAGTTTTTATGTCTACTTATAATGGAAGTAAATATATCGAGCAGCAATTAGAAAGTTTAATAAACCAAGTTGGTGTAATTATTAATTTGATAGTTAGAGATGACGGTTCTCAGGATAATACAGTATCTATTTTAGAAAAGTATAAATCAAAATTTAATACTTTAACTATATATGCTGAAAAAAACGTTGGAGCGACAGCTAGTTTTTATAAATTATTGAAATATGCTTTATCGGCTAAAGAAACTGAATACTATGCGTATTGTGATCAGGATGATATGTGGTTAGAGAATAAATTGATAACTGGTATAAAAAATATTGAAAATTTTGATAAATCAAAACCTAATTTATATTTTTCTAATTTAATGATGATGAATAACGATGGACAATTATTAGGGATGTTGCTAGATGACAAAGCCATAAGTTCCAATAGAAGCAATGCATTGGCTTCTATTGGAACTTATGGTTGTACATGCATATTTAATCATGTAGCTTTAGAAAAGATTAGTCAACTAGATGGGGCAAGTCATTACATTTATCATGATAATTGGACATATTCAGTTTGTGTATTTTTAGGTAATGTATATTATGATTCTAATTCTTACATTAGATACAGGCAAACTGGAAACAATGTTTCAGGGGCTAAAAAAACAGGTATTGCTAACTGGCTAAATAGAATTTCAAAAATATTTAAATTGAAAAATGACAAAAGAATTTATGAAAGTATAGCTTCTAATTTGATAGAACTTTTTGATGATGACTTGAGTGATGATGATAAAGTTTTGTTAAATCAAATATGTACATATCGTGAAGATTTTAAAAATAAAATTAGATTAGTATTTTCGAAAAGAATGAAGACAAATAGATTTTCTAAAAATATTTGCATCATTGGTAGAATATTATTAGGAGTATTATAAACTAAAAAAGTAAAGGAAGGGGAATAATTTATAATGGACGATAGAATAACTTTAACAATTCATACTTGTGAAAAGTTTTCAGATATTTGGGATGTATCGATTGGGCTATTAAATAAAAATTGGAATGATAGGAATATGACTACTATTCTTGTCACTGATGATGAAAATAGTAGGTCATTTGATAATGTACAATTATTTTGCGCGGGTAAAGGATTAGATATGCCTGAAAGAACAAAAAAACTACTTTCAACGATAAATACAGAATATATATTTTTTACATTAGACGATTATTTTCTGGTTGATAAAATTGATTCAAAAAAAATAAGTAAACTATTAGATATTATGGATGAAAATAAAATTGATTATTTAAGTTTTAAAAATCATCATACTACAACTAAAATTATTGATTCTGATGAAAAAATTTATGAATTAGATTTAAATAGTGGAGAAGATTATATTGTAAACTTATATCCAGGTATTTGGAGAACATCATTTATGAAAAAAACATTAGAAGCCAAAAAAGATATCTGGGATTATGAAGTTTCCTTAACAAAGTATGCAATAGAACAAAATTCGGTATGTTGTACCTCGAAGGGAAATCAATTTCCCATTTTAGATGGAGTAAGAAAAGGAAAATTTTTACATAAATCTTATAGTTTTCTTAAGAAAAACAATTTATATGATGGAGACAGAGAAATAATAAGTTATTTAACAGAAATTAAATTATTTATGATGGATCAACTTAAAATATATTTACCGAAACCGATCGTAATAAGAATTAAAAAGATTATGCGTAAATTTGGATATAAGTTTTTTAGTGAATAGGAGGTTTTTTTATGTCATTATTTAAGGGTAAAACATTAATGATTACTGGAGGTACTGGTTCATTTGGAAACGCAGTACTAAACCGTTTTTTAAGAACGGATATTGGAGAAATCCGTATTTTTTCGCGTGATGAAAAGAAACAGGATGATATGCGTCATGAATTTCAAGCTAAGATGCCTGAAGTTGCTGAGAAGATTAAGTTCTATATTGGGGATGTTCGTGATCTACAATCTGTACGTGGAGCTATGAATGGAGTAGATTATATCTTCCATGCGGCTGCATTGAAACAGGTTCCTAGTTGTGAATTCTTTCCAATGGAGGCGGTTCGTACTAATGTTATCGGTACAGATAATGTGTTAACGGCTGCAATTGAATTTGGCGTAGAATCTGTAATTTGTTTAAGTACAGATAAGGCTGCTTATCCAATTAATGCAATGGGTATTACTAAGGCTATTGAAGAAAAGGTTGCTGTGGCTAAGTCTAGAATGTCTGGTAAGACTAAGATTTGTTGTACTCGTTATGGTAATGTAATGTGTTCTCGTGGATCAGTAATTCCGTTATGGATTGATCAGATCAAAAATGGTAATCCAATTACTTTAACAGAACCTAAAATGACTCGTTTTATTATGAGTTTAGAGGAGGCTGTAGACTTAGTATTATTCGCATTTGAACATGGCGAAAATGGAGATTTATTAATTCAAAAAGCACCTGCTTGTACAATTCAAACTCAGGCTGAGGCTGTATGTGATTTGTTCGGTGGTAAAAAAGAAGATATTAAAGTTATTGGTATTCGTCATGGTGAAAAAATGTATGAAACATTATTGACAAATGAAGAATGTGCTAAGGCTGTTGATATGGGCAACTTCTATAGAGTTCCTGCCGATAATCGTGGCTTGAATTACGATAAGTATTTCAAAGATGGTGATGAGAAGAGAAATACTTTAACTGAGTTTAATAGTAATAACACTCGATTATTGAATGTTGAAGAAACAAAAGAAAAGATTGCTTCTTTATCTTATATTCAAGAAGAATTAAAGAAAATGGAAGATTAGTTATATGAAGATTTTAGTTACTGGTGCAAAGGGAATGGTGGGTACTGCTCTTTGTAACAACTTAAAAAATATAAGGGATGGTAAGAATCGTACGCGTCCTAATTTAGTGATTGATGAGATTTATGAATATGATATTGATTCTAGTAAATCGGATTTAGATTCTTATTGCTCATCATGTGATTTTGTATTTAACTTGGCTGGAGTGAATCGTCCTGAAAATCAAGAAGATTTTATGAAAGGAAATTTTGGATTTGCTTCTGAGTTATTAGCTTGTTTAAAGAAACATAACAATAAGGCTGGTATTATGTTGTCTAGTAGTATTCAGGCTACATTATCTGGTCGTTTTGGTGATAGTGAATATGGTCGTAGTAAAAAGGCTGGAGAAGAATTATTCTTTGATTATGCGAATGAAACCGGGGCTTCTGTTTATGTGTATCGTTTTCCAAATTTAATGGGTCATTCTAGACCTAGATATAATAGTGCTGTGAGTACATTCTGTTATTGTGTTGCCAATGATGAAAAATTTACTGTAAATGATAGAAGTACTGAACTTGAATTATTATATATTGATGATCTTGTAGAAGGCATGTTTGATTTACTAGAAGGTAAAGAAACACGTTGTGAATTTTCTGGTGTTGAAACAGTTCTAAATGAATCTGGTCGTTATTGTTGTGTTCCTGTTACTCATAAAGTAACTCTTGGAGAGATTGTTGACTTATTAGAAGAATTTAAGAATCAACCAGTATCTTTAATGATGCCTAAAATGCCTGAGGGTTCTTTTGCAAAGAAATTATTTAGTTTATACTTAAGTTATTTACCTACAAGTAAGTTTAAATATGCAATGAAAATGAATTGTGATGATCGTGGATCATTTACTGAATTGGTACATACATTAGACTGTGGTCAAGTATCCATTAATATTAGTAAGCCTGGTATCACAAAAGGTCAGCATTGGCATAATAGTAAGTGGGAACAATTTATTGTTGTTGCAGGTCATGGATTGATTCAAGAAAGAAATATCAATACGGGTGAAACTGTGGAGTTTGAAGTAAGTGGAGATAAGATTGAAGCTATTTATATGATTCCAGGATGGACTCATAATATTATTAACTTGTCTGAAAC
>CAKPLV010000019.1 GCA_934167735.1 uncultured Clostridia bacterium
GATGTTCCATTAAATGAATTTGGAAAAATAGATGTTGGAACAGCAGTAGGAAATGAAGGTTTTATTAATTTAATAAAAGATATTGGACTAAAAGAACCTTATATAGGAATAAGTCCATTGACATCAGGAGAAATTGCAGATGACTTTGCAAATTATTTTCAAATATCAGAGCAAAAACAAACTGCAGTTGCATTAGGAGTTTTAGTTGATAAAAATGGTGTAAGATCAAGTGGAGGATATATAATCACTCCAATGCCAGATGCAACAGATGAAGAGATTTCAATTGTTGAGAAATCAATATTTGAGGCAGGAGCAATGTCAAAAATGCTTGATAATAATTTAACACTTAAAGAAATTGCTCAAAAAATTACAGGAGATAAAAATGTAAGAGTTATTGATGACTCAATAGAACCTGTATATGAGTGTGGATGTAATAAAGATAAATTTAAAGATGGTTTAGCTACACTTGGTAAAAAACAATTATCAACAATAATTGAAGAAGATCATCATGCACAAATAAAATGTCAATTTTGTAATAAAATATATGAATTTGATGAAAACGAATTAAAAGAAGTATTAGAAAGGATAAGTGAATAAAATGGAAAAAACAATAGTATTTGGACATAGAAACCCTGACACAGATACAATCTGTTCAAGTATAGTTATGGCAAATTTACAAACAAAATTAAGAGGAGAAGAAGTAATACCTTGCAGATTAGGTGAATTAAATGATGAAACAAAATATGCATTAAAATATTTTAATGCTGAAACACCAAAATTAATAGAAAAAGTTGAAGAAAATCAAAAAGTAATATTAGTAGATCACAATGAATTTACACAAACAGTTGAAGGAATAGAAAATGCAAAAATAGAAATGGTTGTAGATCATCATAGAATTAATAATTTCAAAACAGCAGAACCATTATATTATTATGCACAACCAGTTGGATGTACATCAACAATATTATATGAATTATACAAATCAGAAAATGTTGAAATTGATGCTCAAATGGCTGGATTAATGTTAAGTGCAATAATTTCAGATACACTATTATTAAAATCACCAACAACTACTGATAAAGACATAAAAGCTTTAAAAGAATTAGCAAAAATAGCAAATGTAGATGTAAAACAATATGGTGTAGATATGTTAAAAGCAGGAACAGATTTAGACAAATATACAGAAGATGAATTAATAAGATTAGATGCTAAAAAAGTTGAAAAAGAAGATTTTAAATACATTGTAGCTCAAGTAAATACAGTAAGCATAGATGATGTATTAAAAAGACAACACAAAATTGAACAAGAAATGAATAAATCTATAATAGCTAATGGATTAAGTTTATTCATATTTGTAATAACAGATATTTTAAACAGTAATTCAAAATCAATTGTTTTAGGAGAAAGATCAGATATAATTGCAAAATCATATGAAATAAATAATAATGTTGCAGATATGCCTGGTGTGGTATCTAGAAAGAAACAAATATTACCATTAATCGAAAAAAATATGTAGAAAAAAAGAAACATATATATTAAGAATATCTTAATATGTGTGTTTTTTTTGATTTAAATTCTTGGATGTGATATAATAAAAAAATGAGATTTCGATAATAGGCAAATTTTGACAATAAACTGGAAATATGGTATAATAGATAAGATTGATGTATGGAGGAATAGAGATGGATAAAAAGATTAGATTTACAGTTGCAATCAGTGCTTACAATATAGAGAATTATATAAAAAGGGCTATTGACAGTGTGAAAAATCAAACATTCAAGAATTACGAATTATTAATAATAGATGACTGTTCAACAGATAATACAGTTAAAATTGCAAAAGAAACAATGGGAGAAGATTTTAAAATCTTATCAACAGAAAAAAATTCAGGAACTGCAGCAGCTTCAAGAAATATAGCAATAAATAATGCAAAAGGAGAATATTTATTATTCTTAGATGGAGATGATGCAATTTTTGATGAAAATACATTAGAGAACATTGATAAATTAATAGGAGAAAATACTTTTGATATAATTTATTTAGGATATGAAAGTATGGGAAAAGATGAAAACTATTATAGATTATCAAACCAACAAAATTCAACAAGAAAAGCAAGATTAATGTGTGATGAAAGCTTTTCAGTATCAAGTAAATGTTGGAACATAAAATTCTTAAGAGATAATAACTTATTATTTAAAGAAGGAATGTATTATGAAGATGAATTATTTTCAATAAAAACAAATATAATTGCAAAAAATACAACATTTGGTGAATTTCCTATCTTTAGATATTACAGAAATAGAGCAGGAAGTGTAATGACAAAACCAACAATAAAAAAATGTTCAGACTGGTATAGAATGTTGGCAGAAGTTATTGAATTATATGGAATTACACCAAATGAAGATAAAAAATATTTTCTAAGTTTCTTAAAAAATGAAAATGACAGTATACCACTTAGAATAAAGGTAGTACTTGAAGCACTTGAGGAACATGAAAATACAAAAGTATTGCCAAAGAGAAGATATCATTACGAGGATTTTTTTGAAAATGAAGAGATGTAGAATATTTTTAATTAGACATACACAAACAACAGGAAATGTTGAAAAAAGATTAACAGGAAGAAAACAATATAAGATAACAAAAACAGGAAAGAAATATATTAAATTATTAACCAATAGCCTTAAAAATGTTAAATTTGATAAAGCATATTCAAGTACATCATTTAGGGCAGAAAAAACAATACAACCATTAGCGAAAATAAATAAAATTCCAATTCACAGAGATCAAAGATTATGCGAAATGTATTTTGGAATTTATGATGGTTGGAAGTGGGAAAAAGTAAATAAAATAAATCCACAAATAAAAGAAACACAAAACAAACTAAATATAATAACAGGTATCCCAAAACAAGAATCAATGGCAGCTGTTTCAGAAAGAATGTATAAATGTATAAAAGAAATTGCTGAAAACAATTTAGGCAAAACGGTACTAATAGGTTCTCATGGAGTTGCAATAGAAGAATTTTTGAGGAAAATTAATAATGTTACATATTTAGATGAAAGAGAAAAATATTCACAATTAAATACGGCCGTTAATGAAATATATTATGAAAATGGAGAATTTGAAATTACTCGAATTGCAGATATAAGTCATTTAAAAGAAGGAGAAGAAAAAGTGAAATTTAGTATTATAATACCAGCATATAATGCAGAAAAAACAATAAATAGAGCAATAGATAGTGTACACAATCAAACATTTAAAAACTATGAAATAATTATAGTAGATGATGATTCAAGTGACAAAACAAGTAAAATAATTAAAAGAAATGCAAAAGTTCATATCATAAAAAATGATGAACAATTAAAAGCTGGTGGAAGTAGAAATGTCGGAATAAAACGAGCAAAAGGTGAATATATCTTATTCCTAGATGCAGATGATTACCTTGCAGATAACAATGTATTAAGAAGAATAGATGAAAATATTGGAGAAAACCAATATGATATGTTATATTTAGGGTTTCAAAAAAATGTTGATGGAGAATTAAAAGAAAAATATATGCCAACAGAAGATCAAGTTGATAAACAAACAAGATTAAACAAATGGGAATATCCAAATGTATGGGATGTATGTTGGAATAGAGAATTTATATTGAAACACGATTTAGAATTTGTTGAGAAAAAATATATAGCAGAAGATGCTTTATTTTACTATCAAAGTCTAATGAAAGTACATATTACAAAAGTTACAGATGTATTATCACATATATATGTAATAGACTCAAAAAGTAAAAGTGCAACAACAGAAATCACATTTGAAAAAATGAATGATTTCTATTATATGATTTCAGAAGCATATAAATTTGCAGATACATTAACAGAAGAATAT
Organism: uncultured Clostridia bacterium; assembly: GCA_934167735.1. GTDB lineage: Bacteria > Bacillota > Clostridia > TANB77 > CAG-508 > CAG-269. The sequence continues at coordinate 3,886 of CAKPLV010000019.1, forward strand.
AAAATACATTTCTTAGACGTTATAAGAAAACAAATAGATTATGCAAATAAATTATCACTAAAATTAGAGGAACAATATAAAAAAATTTGACAATTATAAAAATAAAGTATATACTAATAGATGTTTAAGAATAAAATTAAATGAGGTAAAAAATGAAAAAAATAAAATACTTAGCAATAACTATACTAATGATAACAGCTGTAACACTATTAATACTAAGTACAAAATCAAAAGCAACAACAGGAAAAATAAGTTCAGAAACAGCAAGAGTAAGAAAAGAAGCAAGCACAGATTCAACAGTTTTAACATTACTAGATAAAGGAAAAGAAATAGAAATATTAAAAGAAGAAAATGGATGGTATAAAGTTGAATTTACTGAAGATGGTAAAAAAATGGTAGGATATGTTAGTAAAACACTTGTAAGTGCTTCAGATATCCAACAACCAGAAGAAACAGAAACACCTACGGAAGAACCAAGCACAGAAGTTTCTACAACAAACATAGAAGTAAATCAAGAATATGAAATTCAAAATGAAGTTAAAATAAAACTATTACCATTAATAAACTCAATGGAAAAAGCAGCATTAAATAATACAAAAATAAAGGTTTGTGAAATAATCAACGATTGGTGCAAAATAGACAACGGAGAAGAAGTTGGATGGATTAGAACAAACATATTAAGAAAAGCATTAACAACAGGAGAAGAAACAACTACAGTTGAAAATCCTACAGTTGAAACACCAAAAGAAGAAAAAACAAGCGAACCAGTAGAAAACAAAAAAGAAGAAAAAACAACAGTTATAAAAACAGGATATGTTTCTACTGAAAGTTTAAAAGTTAGAAAAGAAGCTAACACAAAAAGTGAAGTAATAGATAGTTTAACAAAAAATGCACAGGTATCAATAATAGAAGAATTAACAGGATGGTATAAAATAAAAATAGGAAAAGAAATTGGATATGTATCATCACAATATATATCAGATAAAAAAGTAGAAACAACAACATCAAGAGGTTCAACAACAAGATCAGAAGAAGTTTCTCAAATGCCAGAAGAAACTGTTGAAGAAGAGGAAGAACCAGTAACAAGTTCAGCACCTGTTTCAGGAGAAGGAGAAAGTGTTGTAGAATTTGCAAAACAATACTTAGGATACAAATATGTTGCAGGAGGAGCTTCACCATCAAAAGGATTTGACTGTTCAGGATTTACATCATATGTATACAAAAACTTTGGAGTATCATTAAATAGATCATCGAGAGATCAAGTAAAAAATGGTGTAGCAGTTTCTAGAAGTGAACTAGAACCTGGAGATTTAGTATTATTCAAAGGTAAAACAGGAAGTGCAATAGGTCATGTTGGTATATATATTGGTGGAGGTAAATTTATACATGCATCAACACCATCAACAGGAGTAATCATTTCTGGTTTATCAGAATCATATTATAATACAAGATATGTAAGTGCAAGGAGAGTAATCTAATTGAATAGACCAGTTATAGTAATATCGATTGGTTATATAATAGGTATAATATGGGGGCTATACTTTAAAATAAGTATAGTCTTTTTGTTTGCTATAATAGTATTAATATATTTATTAATAAATACAGAATATCCAACCAAACGATTTAAGCTTTTATCAGTAAAAAGATATTGTAGATATATAAAAATTTATATCACTAAAAATTTAATCATAATATTTGTAATTTCCATATTTATTTCAAATGTAAATGTAAAAATTAGAAATCAAAAATTTGAAAAATTTTATCAAAATAAAGAATTAAAAATCCAATGTAAAGTAATTGAAGATAGTAAAAAATATAAAATAAAAATCTTAGATCAAAGGAATATAAACTTATATTTAATAACAAATCAAAAATATAAAAAAGGAGATATATTATATATAGAGGGAGAGTATGTAGAACCAGAAGAGGCAAGAAATTTTAAAGGTTTTAATTATAAAGAATATTTGAAAACACTGAATATATATGGAAGTATTAAACCTGGAAAAATAGAGAAAATAGGTTCATCAAAATCGATTTTGAATGATATATCAATTAAAATTCAAGAAGGTATAAATAAAACTTATGACAAAGAATATGCTCCAATAATGTTAGGCATATTACTTGGAAAAACAGAAGAAATTTCAGATGAAATTAAAGAAGATTTTTCAATTAGTGGAATATCACATGTGCTAGCAGTATCTGGAATGCATGTAGTATATATTACATATTTAATAATAACAATAACTCAAAAACTGTTCGGTAAAAAGGCTGGTAAAATTTTTTCTTGTTTATTTTTAATATTTTATATGTATTTAACCAATTTTTCTGTATCTGTTGTTAGAGCTGGAATTATGGGAATATTAAGTTGTATGTCATTTGTCGTATATAGAAAAAATGACACCAAAAATAATCTAGCAATATCAAGTTTAATAATATTAGTATATAATCCATATAATCTTTTAAGTCTTAGTTTTCAATTAACATTTTTAGGAACTATTGGGATATTAACATTTCAATCTAATATAAAAAGAGCCTTGCAAAATATTAGAGTAAGAAATAAAAAGTGGAAATATGTTTTTATTAAAATTCAAATGATGAGTGAACCAATAATAGATATTGTGTCTGTTTCATTATCAGCTCAAATAGCTATTTTACCAATATTATTAATAAGATTTAATACAATAGGAATAGCTTTTCTGATTACCAATTTACTATTAAATATAGTAATTGGAAAAATAATAATGGGAGGAATACTTCAAATTATTATCTCTCTTTTTTCAATAAATTTTGGAATACTGATAGCCCAGGTAATAGAAATTCTTTTAAAATTTTTGATGCTTATTTCTAAACTTGGAAGTAAAATACCGTTTTCAAATATAACGGTTATAACTCCGTATTTACTAACCATAGTAATCTATTATATAAGTTGTATTTTGATCAATAAACTGTATTTTATCTTTAGCAGAGTAAATCCAAGTCAAACTCAAATTCGAATTAAAAATCTTATATATTTATTCAAATTCAAAATAAAACCATATAAAAGAAAAATAAAAATATTATCTGGAATTATAGTGATAATAATAGTTTTAGCTACAAAAATACCAGGAAAATTGAATATTCACTTTATAGATGTAGGACAAGGTGATTCAACATTGATTGTAACACCATTAAATAAAACAATACTTATTGATGGAGGTGGAAGTAAAAATTATAATGTAGGTAAAAATATATTAGTTCCATATTTATTAAATAGAAGAATAAATAAAATTGATTATATGATTATAAGTCATTTTGATCAAGATCATTGTGATGGGCTAAAATATGCAATGCAAAAATTAATTGTAAAAAATATTATTATAGGATCTCAATATGAGGAATATGAAAATTATAAAGAAATTGTTGAAATTGCAATGAACAAGAATATTAATATAGAAGTACTTAAAAATTTAAACACCATAAATATAGAAAATAATTTAGATATAAATATATTATGGCCCTCAAATGATTTGATTACTGAAAATTCTATAAATAACAATTCTCTTGTATGTAAATTAACATATAAGGATTTTTCAATTTTGTTTACAGGAGATATAGAAGAAAGTGCAGAAAAAGCAATTATAGAAAATTATAAAAGTAATCCGCAAATATTACAGGCGAATATCCTGAAAGTTGCACATCATGGTTCTAAAACGTCTTCAACATCAGAATTTATAAAACGTGTAAATCCTCAATATGCGTTAATTGGAGTAGGGAAGAATAATACATTTGGACATCCTTCAGATCTTACAATAGATAATTTAACAAAATGTGGAGTAGAGATTTATAGAACAGATGAATGTGGAGAAATAACAATAAAAACAAATGGAAGATATATATCACTGTATAAAAATAACAAAACTGTAAATAATAATAAAAAATAAAGTAGGTGAATATGTATGAAACAAAAGAAAATATTAATAATATTTGCAGTTTTTGCAATTGGAGTGGCGATATATTTTATATATGCATTTTCAGGTAATAAAAATCAAGAAATAAAAGAAGAGATTACAAATACAATAATTTCTGAAAAAATAGAAGATGAATGTACAGAAGAATATATCCAAGAACAAGCAAAAGTTGTTACAGCTACACAAGAGAAAGTTGCTCCAAATGCAATACTAATTTTAAAGAAATATTATACAAAATGCGAACATACATTAAATGAATATGTAGAATTACCACAAGAAATTGTAAATATGACAAAAGAAGATGTCGAAAAACAGTATAAAGATTGGGAAGTTATTGGGTTTAGTCCACAAAAAGTTACTTTATATAAGGAATTTGATGATGTATGTGGAGAACATTATAAACTTAGAATAGAGAATGGAAAAGTAATAATAAATATAATAAATGATGATGGAAGAGAAGAGTTATATGAAAAAACAAATATATCAAGTGAATATCTTACAGAAACAGATTTAATAAATATGCAAGATGGCTTAGAAATATACGGAAAAGAAGAGCTAAATAAAATAATTGAAGATTTTGAATAAAGAAGAGTTAGATTAATTTCTAACTCTTCTTACTTTAAATTTTATTCCATACATGATAAGAGAAAATATTGTTGCAAGTATAGCAAGGTAATATAAATATAAATCAATTGGAAATGAAATTTTAATATTAAATTGATTTATAACTAATGAGCAAATAATTGCTAAGTAAAATAATGAAGTTGCAAGTTTGCCATACCATTTGCTATAAACAACGATATCTTTTTTAGAGTATAAAATAGATGCGAAAACTATCATTAAACATTCTTTTATAAGTACAATGAATAATACCCACCATGGTACAATATTTAAAATCGATAGGGCTGATAGTAAAGAAACTTGTGTTAATTTATCAGCAAGAGGGTCTATCAATTTCCCAATATCAGTTATAAAATTATATTTACGAGCAATGAAACCATCAAGGATATCTGTAATTGCAGATATAGTAAAAAGTATAATTGCTATTAAATAATTTTCTTTTATAACTGATATGAAAATAAATGGGATAAGTATAAATCGCACAATAGTTAACATGTTTGGTATATTTTCTTTTTTCATTTTTTCCTCCATCTATATTATGCAACAATAAATCTTAAAATTTCATTTTCTAAATTAATTGTTATATTTTGACCATCATGAACTTCTCCTCTAAGAATCATTTCAGAAATTTCATCTTCAACATATCTTTGGATTGCCCTTCTAAGAGGTCTAGCACCGAACTTTAGATTTGTTCCTTTTTCTAATAGATAATCTTTAGCTTCATCAGAAACATCTAATGTAATGTTTTTGTCAGATAAAGCTCTTTTGGTATCTTTTAGCATTAAGTCAACTATTTGTAATAATTCTGGTTTTGATAATGGATTAAATACAACAATTTCATCAATTCTATTTAAAAATTCAGGTCTAAAATATTGTTTTAAATTTTCTTCGATTTTTGAAGTATCAACAGATTGTTTTGCAAAACCAATAGAATTATTATTTAAATTAGAACCAGCATTTGATGTCATAATAATTACAGTATTTTGGAAACTAACTGTATTTCCTTGTGAATCTGTAAGTTTTCCATCATCAAGAACTTGAAGAAGTATATTAAATACATCTGGATGAGCTTTTTCTATTTCATCTAATAAAATTATAGAATATGGTTTTCTTTTAACTTTTTCAGTTAATTGACCTGCATCATCATAACCCACATATCCTGGGGGTGCACCAATTAATTTTGAAGTAGAGTGGCTTTCCATGTATTCAGACATATCAATACGTATTATTGAATCTTCAGACCCGAATATTTCGTAAGCCAAACTTTTCGCAAGTTCTGTTTTACCAACACCAGTTGGACCAACAAATATGAATGATGGTGGTCTTTTTGTACTTTGTAGACCTGCACGATTTCTTCTTATAGCACGAGAAACAGCACTAACAGCTTTATCTTGACCAATAATTCTTTTATGAAGATTTGTTTCAAGATTTAATAATTTTTGAGTTTCTGCTTCTGTTATTTTTTTAACAGGGATTTTTGTCCAGTTTTCAATAACTTGTGCAATATCTTGAACAGTAAGGTTCTTTAATTTTATTGTACTATTTAATTTGTCGATTTCTTCAATTAATCTACATTCTTGTGTTTTTAAATCAGCAGCTTTTTGATAATCTTCTGTTGAGTCTGCATTTGCTGCATCTTCTTTTTGTGCTTGAACTTGAGCTAATTCTTGTTTTAGCATTTCTAATTTATATAATTCTTTGTTTTCTAAGTTAATTCTTGAACATGCTTCATCAAGAATATCAATAGCTTTATCTGGTAAAAATCTATCATGAATGTATTTTTCAGACATTATAACAACTTGTTTTATAACATCATTTGAAATTTTTACTTTGTGATATTCTTCATAATATTTTTTGATTCCTTCAAGAATTTTAATAGAATCATCAATGTTTGGCTCTTCAACAAGCACTTGTTGGAATCTTCTTTCAAGTGCAGCATCTTTTTCGATATATTTTCTGTATTCTTTTAGTGTTGTAGTACCTATTAATTGAATTTCTCCATTTGATAGGGAAGGTTTTAAAATATTGGCTGCATTCATTGAATGTTCTCCATCACCAGCACCTATAATATTATGAATTTCATCAATTACTAAGATAATATTACCACATTCTTTACATT
>CAKPLV010000020.1 GCA_934167735.1 uncultured Clostridia bacterium
GCTCTAACGTTTAATGGTAGACAATTACTTATGATTTTTAATTGTTTATCATTGTATTGACTTGCTATACTATCAAAACTTTCTACATATTTATCTTCATCATTTGCAATTCTTTTATAATGAGCTAAAATGTTTTGAAGTTCTAATTCGCTTACATCATCTTCGTTTTCATCATCTGAATATGTTACATCTTTAGAGTCTATTTTATAATATTGTTTTGCTTCTTTTTTTGAACGTGGTCTATTTATTAATCTACATACTTCATTTACACTTCTGTCATTTCCTATTATTGCATTGTAAATTCCTATTCCAAATAATTTTACTAGTATTGGTTCTGACTTTGTTCTTCTTTCACTACATATTAGTAATATTGGAATATCTTCTCCATTCATATTTGATGCTTCATCTGTTATACTATCTAATTTATCAAACATGAATTTATCCATTTGTTCATAATCTGTATTTGAGTATTGTTCTAGATCTTCGCTGATTACCACTCTATCATATGTTTTATCTTTTTGTAATTCTTTTAATATTGCATTAAAGTAATAAACATTTTTAAATGATATTATTTGTTTGTAATCCTTTTGATATTGTTTAACTATTGTTTCAGACATTTTATCATTACTTACTGCAAATAAAACTTTCATTTGTTACCCCCTTCCAAATTTGACAACAATTGCGAATGCAAGTGGCAATATTTGGCATATTACTAATATTGTTATAAAAGATACCATCATTACTAAACCTTTTTCTTGTGTATCTAGTTTTCTTATACCTATTACATATTGATATATTGCACTAACTGCAATTCCTAGAAAACAAAATGGTATACTATATATTCTTATTTGATTTAATACAAATGCTGTCATTCCATATGCATCAGATCCATATTTTTGTTTATAGTCATCTAATGATTTGGCTGCATTTTCTTTTATTTTTACTAATTGACTTTCTGTTTTTAAATCTATTACATCTGTTGCTCCGTAAACTTTTGTACAACTGAATATAGCTAATATTATTGCTATGATTGTTACTATAGTTGCTACTTTTTTCATATAAGGTTCCCCTTTCCATTTATTCGTATAGTTTTTACCTATATATCATACACTACAATTTAAAAAATAGCAAGTTTATTCTTGCTATTTTTTAAATTTTTTTATACAAATATTCCATGTAGCTATATACCTTATTTGCCCAGTTTTTATCTGTTGCATATTTTTGATTTACGCCTGTTATTGTAGCTCCATTATAATACTTTCCTGTTGCCTTTTCATTTCCATATATTGCCGTTCCACTTGGATTTAAATAATGTTTAACTAATACACGTGCAATTAAGTCTATCCCTTCTGAATATGATGTAAAACTATATGAACTACTATATGGACTTGAATCATATGCACCATATCCAAATAAGTTTTTCTTACTTTGTGCAATTTTTGATGTTCCCCATGCACTCTCATGTATACCTATTGCAGCAACAAATAATCCATTTATATTATATTGCTTTTCTATATAATAAAAATATTCTGCATTTTCACTAAAAATTTTATTAGTATCTTTTGAATCTGTTAATACCTTTTGAAATTGTTCTAATGTTAATCCACTTGGTTTATTTAAAGCCATGTTAAATTCTAGTTTTGTAACTGTATTCGTTTTGTCAGGATATGATTCATTTGGATTCAAGCTTGTTAAATTCTCACTTTTTACCCACCCAACTTGTCCATCTACTGATATTTTGCACCAATTATCACTTATATCTAAAACCTTTATTTCTGTATTTTTTGATAATGTAGTGATTTTGCTACTGTCAAGTGTATCTTCTCTCATAATATCTGCTCTATCAGATGTTATATAGGCATTGCTTCCTTTTGTAATTTTATATGTAACTTTATTTTTAGCGGTACCAATTTCTACAATTTTGTTTACTGGTGCTTTTATTATTATTGAATTTATAAGTTCATCTTGATATTCTTGTTGATCATCATATGTTCTTTTTATTGTTATTTGTTGTATTCCTGTTCTTCCTTCTTGTTGTACTTGCATAACGCCAATTGGTAAATCTTTATTGTTTTTGTATTCTGTTATATATTCTAACTCTTCTTGTTCTGTTATTATTTGTTCTTTGTTTTTTTGGACATTATTTTCTATAATTTCTTCTATATTTACCTTTTCCGCATTTGAAATATGTACAGATGTTGTCTTCACTTTATCACTACTTGCATATGAAATAGAACGGTTTGAATATATGGTATATATTAAGCCGATGGCAATTATAATTAAAAGACAAATCATACAAATTACAACTTTTCTTTTTTCTTTAGAATTCATAATATCACCTAATATAATTTTAATATTATGATCGAATTTTGTCAATTTAATTTGTGTGAATTTTTTCTATTCTATTGCCTTAATTTTCTTTTTATATTATTATAATGTAGGAGGTTTTTATGAAAAAATATATTAAAGAAATAATTTTCTATATTACTTTTATTTTTTCACTTATTTTGTTAATTTTTCTAAGCAACATTGTTTATACCCAATTTTTTAATAAAATATGTTTTGAAAATTATATTTTTGATATTTCTGATAGAAACATCAGTAATGTTTTTAAAATAGATAAAATTGTATTTTTTAGTAGTTGCCATTCAGATTCAACAATTAACTCAAATAATACAACTACAATAAATAATTTACAACAATACACAGATATAGCAATATTTATAAACAATTCTAATACTAATTATACATTAGAAAACACATTAAAATCTGTATCAATAAACAATATTTCTTTCAATGTTACACCAGTATTAGGAACACCAAATCTTTACTACAAAAGTTTAAATGATTTTGCAAAGCCACAATATGATGAAAATAATTTAATTGATTCTGATTTAACATTTTCAATTTCATCAGAAGATAATATTGATTATTCAAAACCAATATTATACAACAATTGTGCTAACCCTATAACATTAAGCTATGTAAATTCAGGCATAAAAGATAATTATACAATTTCAAATGAAAACAATTCTATTATTTATGATGGTTCACTTTTAAAAAGATGTAATATTTTATTGAATGATTTATCAACAAGTATTAGTTTTACAATTAATATAGAAAATAATTTAGGAGATAAATTTAGTTGTCCTATTTATTTAAATATTCCATTACAGGGAGATAATTCATCAATTTATAATGGTAGTTATACTTACACATATAATCCTGGTTATAATTTTTATAAATATTAATATAAATTAATATGAGAATTTTTATTTTTAGAAAAAAGAATATTTTATATATATTATTTATTTTAACAGTTTTTATAAGTTGTAGCATTCTCTATTCGTTTGCTACAACTTCTCATAATGATTCTAGTTTTATTCAAAATGTTAACAATATTTATTCATCAAAAGAAAAGATTGCATTTTTGACTTTTGATGATGGTCCCACTATTAGAAGTACTCCATATATTCTAGATATTTTAAAAGAAGAAGATATAAAAGCAACATTTTTTGTTATTGGCAAATATGTTGAACATCATCCTGATTTAGTAAAAAGAGCATATGAAGAAGGTCATTATTTAGCTAATCATACATATTCTCACGATAATTCTATTCTTTACAAAAATCAAGATAATTTTATTAACGAAATCCAAAAAACAGATACCGCAATTTCTGAAGCTATAGGTATAGATTATCATTCTTATTTGTTTAGATTTCCTAATGGTTATATGGGAAATTCGCATAAAAAGCAAAAGAAAATTTATGGTAAAATTTTAAATGACATGGGATATGCTTATATTGATTGGAATTGCTTAAATAATGATTCTACTAAAAAATATTCTAAAGCTCAGTTACTAAACAATTTAATATCATCTTCAAAAAACAAATCTGTACTAGTTATACTTATGCATGATACAAAAGATGTTAGTGATTCTTCAGCAGTCTTGAAGGATTCAATAGATTATTTGAGATCTCAAGGTTATTCTTTTAAAAATTTTTATGATTTAAAATAACAAAAGAGCCAGCTAATGCTGACTCTTCTGCTTTTCCAAATGCAACGCATTTGGAATGTTAGAATTTCACAAGGGAATCCCAACGAGCTTTCAACGCAGGCTCCAGAATTTCCTCACCGTTAGAAAACGGTACGAACATCCCTGTGTCTGTGTATCCTGCCTTGCGCAACTCGTTGATAATCTTGTATCCTTTTGCAACATAAGTCTTGCCGTCACAATATACGAATACAACCTTACCATTGTTGGCACAGAACCGTCCGAGCTTCCGCGATCTTTCCTGATCCAAACTGATAGTATTGTCTAAAATCGGAAAATACCAGTTTTCGAAGTAAAGTCTTTTGACTCTTACTCCTTTTGCAGGAATCTCGAAACAATTCAGCAAGATCTTGGCATCCAGTTCACCGATCTGGTGTTTCTTGCAATACTCCAAGCAGTCGGCTTTGAAATCTTCGATTTCAGCCTGCTTTGCCTGAATTTTCATTGAACCCCAGATTGCTTCCATTCCCTTCGGATAATCTCCGTTGGAGAACGGTACATAGAACTCCTTCTGAGAAAATCCTTCATGCTGAAGGTCTCTCATCAGTTTCCGTGTGTACGGAGCCACAAACACTTTGTTGCGGTCCACAATGCATACCGTTGAGTTATTCACTGCAAAGCAGCCATTGAACTTCGGCACCCATTTTGTGACTACAAGTGCTTCTTCCTCATTCCACTGAGGGAATACTGCTACCATACCTGTTGTTACTCTGATTGCTTCCTTTGTAAATTCTGCCATTTTTTATTCCTCCTAAAATTTTTTTGATGTCGATCAATCATGATGCATAAGCACATGGAAGATCAGTTAAAATGGTTACATAATTATTATACAACATTTTTTCAAATATGTCAAAAGCCAGAAAAACTCTTGTAGCAAAAAGAAATCTGCTACAAGAGCAAATTTCCTTTAAAAATTTATTCTTTTATAAATGGTATATCATAAGGTAATCCCACACACGCACCATCATATTTATCAAAATTCAATTTTATATTCTTTTTTTTACAAATATCAAGAATTTTTCCATTCATATCAAACAAGTCATCAAATTCAAACTTATAATTTTTTATTTCATCCTTCCACAATTCAGACACTGTAATTTCTGTTCCTCTATCTAATTCTTCAATCTTATAGACGACTTTGTTAATTATCTCTTTAATTCTATCTTGTTTTGATATATTATTTATTTTATCACAAATTATTTCTTCTCTTTTATTACTTTTCTTTAATAATTTCATCGTTCTCTCCTTTCTTGTTGTAATTTTTCTGCTGTAATCTCTCTTTCTTGTGAATGTAAAATAGATTCACCTATCGCAGTTGAAACAAATTTACCCAATATATTTTTTTGTTCTCCATCATTATATTGTTCACGAAGCAGTGCACTTTGCAATTCACTTATTATCTTTTGTTCTTTTTCTGTTGCCTGTTCAGAAATACTAAATATTTCATCTATATCGTTTTTATCGCAATGAGAGATTGAAGTCACAGATATTTTTTTCATAATCTCTTGATATGCAGGGGAAATATTAAACCCATTATTCTTCATTTTTTCTAAAAAAACATCTACATGTTTACCATTGCCTCTTATTGATTGTGGCTCAATATCACTTTCCACTTTCGTTTTTTCCAATAAATCAGAAAGAATATAGCCAAAACTTTGATAATTATCTGCCATTTGTTTCATTATATTTTCAATATCTTCTGGTTTTGTAATCAAATGATTGTCTCTTAATAACTTGCTTAGAGATATTGCTTGATCTATACCTGCGAGTAGATCCTCATCTTCATGAAAATAGGTAAGAGAATGTCTGCCAGTTTTAATTTTTTCTTTCGCCATCAATTCATAAAATTGATGGTTGCTTTCATTATCATCCCAGCAGTACGCAGTAACATCTTCGGCACGATATCCTAATTGTGTTAAAAATGATCGTGAAAATCCCTTTACATTTTCCCCTTCATATCCTAACACATGTACTTTGGGATTAAACGTTTTTAAACTTTTAACTTCATTTTTAGGACATAAAATCCACGAATTTTCGGATAATTCTATACTTCCTCGTGTAAATGTATCCATTGGTGCTGCACGACCAATTTTTTCATTAGCTATATCATCAAATGGTATCAAAACAGCATATTTACAATCTTCCCACGACCCCATCATATGTGATGACACTTCATCATTCATAGCCATATGAACAGTATCACGTGCTGATTTATAAGAATACTCATATTCAACTCCATTTATCTTAATACTTTTTTTATATTCAACATTAGAATCTTTTGCTGATTTTATCATATTAGCAGTTGGCAAATACCTGGTTTTATGAACTCCTATTAAGGATGATTTTGAAGAATAATCTCTTGGATGAGAAAATATACATTTATCAGATTCCGAGAGTACTGGTTGGATTCCATTCTTCTCTAAAAGTTCCATTGCCTCTACAGGTGTGACTTTCATCTCATAAAGTGTTTTCGCTTTTTCTATAAAAATTTGATTTTGATTAACTTCTTGAATTTTTGTATTTATTCCTGATGATTCTAATTCATGTTTAACTTGTTGTTCTTCTTGGTCCAATTCACTTTTTACTTTATCAATTAGTTTTGGAAGTTCTAAAAATCTCTTAGATTGTGCTTTGAACTTTTTATACTCATTTCTATTTGTAATCCATTTTTCTAAAAGAGAAAAATCATCTCTTATAGTTATTCCTTGTGACTTTTCTAGTTCGAGATTGTTTAGTTCATTACGCATTTCATTCAATCTCTGACTAATATTGTTTATTTTTTCTTCATATTGTACTTTTTGATTATTCAATTCTTCTAATTTTATTCTTTTTACTTCATCTATCATTTTTATCTTCCTTAATCTCCTATATATTTTATATATATATTATAAATTCCATTTAATTTCAATGGATTTCTTAATATTATTCCAAACTTTTGGTAACAGGCAATTTCATCAATATATATTTCTTTTAAATAATCATAAATGTTGCTCAATATAACATTCTCATCTGTAAATTTTAAGTTTTTGTATGGATTTAAATTTAAATCTAATTTATTATAACCTTTTACATTTGGAATATAATCGGTTGTTGTTTTAAGTTTTTTAAATATAATTAAATATTCTAATTCTCTATCATATTTTATATTAAAATGTAATACTATTTCATCCTCTTTTTTTTCTTCAATAAAATAAAATTTTAAATTTCTATCAAAATCATCATGAAATTTTAATGCACTTTTTTTTAAAATCTCTATTATTTTATCTGTGCTCTCTTGATTCTCTTGTTTATTCATTATTTTTTCTCCCTTAAATTCAAATAATATGATACATATTGATTATATCATTTTTCAATTATTGTTGTCAAAAAAAGCACATTAAATGTAATGTGCTTTTTTTGTTAGAAGTTACTTACATAACATCATTCTCGCTGGAACGCGAGGAAAGTTACTCATTAAAGTCACTGCCCTGCATTTTCCTGCTTCATCACAGATTTCCAATCCACAACCATGCTCTGCCTCCTTGACAGTCCACCCTTCTGGTAAGATTGTGTCATAATATTCCTTGTCATTAACACAAGGTGACACAAATTCGAATCCCAGCTTTTCAAATGCTTCCCTGTTTGGATACATCTTAACTGGTAAATCCTGATGTTTTCTTTCTAACATAGAATTCTCTTTCATTCTAAGTCCTCCTAAAAATGTTTATTGTTAGAAATCTAAAGTTTACGTATTTATTTTAACATATTTTCGTGGCAAAGTCAATTTATGTAAAGCTATAGAACATTTGTAATTCTTATCTTGTTAATTCTTGTTTCTTTTGTGTTTTAGTTGTTGTTGATGAATTAGGACTTGCTGACAATCTATCTGTTCTTTTATTTTGCATCTCAGGTAAATTTCTAACAATTCTACCTTGTTCATCTTTTTTATATCCTAATGGAATAGCTCCTGTATTGATATACTGTTGCTCAGTTTTTCTTAATAATGTTCTTTCTAATGCAATTTTTTCTCTATCTTTATCTGGATCATTTTTTGTTACATCATATTTAAGTGATTCTCTAAATGTTTGTTTTCGTTCTTCTGTTTTGTCAATTTTTCTTTCAAGAATCCCTAATCTTATTAGTCTTTCTTCCCATTTAGAATGTTCTTCTTTGTTCACATTTCTATTTCCGATTTTTTCAGCAGTCATAAAACTATGTAATACTTGATCTTTAAAAAATTCCCATTCTTTTGGAGATCTTGCTTTTGATGTAGCCAACTCTTCAAGTTTTGTTGTTAGCTCATCTCCATATTTCATTATAGCAACTCCTATATCTGGGCTAACACTATATTTTTTCATAGACATTTCTACTCTTGAAAATCTTTCTACTGGCTTATCTCCACCCATTAACATATAATATGCTACCATTCTCTCATAATTTTCAAGTATATGCAAATTCTCATCTACTATGCCAGGTAACAATATTCTTCTAGTATTTTTGGCATTTTCAGTTTGTTTGAATATTTCAGATTCCATTAATGTTTCTGGTCTCAAATTATTCGGAAATTGTTTAACTAATTTTACATTTTCCATATATGAATCTATACTATTTTTATCTATTGACATAGGCGAAACCAGTATTCCTCTTTCTGAAAATAATTCAATTTTATCTTTTATTCCATCTAACTTAGAAGTATCAACAGTGCTACTTCTAGAAAATATTGTATTTCTTTTAGGGATAATCTTTTTAAATTCTTTTAGATATTCTAATACATTTTTTCTATTTGCTTTTATATCCACTTCAATCATCTCCCTCATCTTTTGAATTTTATTTATATATAAAATATCACTTTGTTTTCATACACCTTAATTATACCATTTTTCAGTTATTGTTGTCAAAAAAGTTAAAACCAGGGCCATTGTCCCTGGTCTTCTGGATTCATTGGTTCTCTAACATTCTGATGGTGGTGTAATCACTTCAGAATAGATTTTGACTAACTCGTTTTTTTGTTTTTCAATATCTGTTCCTCTTACGTTTGCCACCCCGGCAAGCTTATCATAACAGTCTAATGCATCACTAACAAGCATCTCATATGACTTAATAGCCTCGTTAGCATTAGCAAACTGTACCTTGTTCTTACCAAATGATAACTCTATGCTCATTCCTTTCGGAAAATCACTTCTGAGTAACATCTGGTAATATCCATACATTTTGAATATTGCATCAGCTCTTGACATAAACTGCCACATTGGTACACCAATCTTAATGATTACAAAAGCAATCACAATGGCAATCAGAATGATGAAACACACAATAAACCGTAACATAATTCAACCTCCTCAAATGTTGATACAAATTTATTATTAGTTACATAATATATTATACATCATTTTTCACAAATTTTCAAATTCTCATGTTTTATTCTTGAGGTTCATTTCATCGTTTTCTGATACAAATATAAAAGAAAACAAAAAAGATTAGTTATATTTCAAACTAATCTTTCCTCTTTTAAGCATTTTCTTTTTCAACCAAGTAAATCATTCCTAAAATTGTAAGTTGAAAACTATCATAAATATAATACTGTTCTCTTAATTCACAAAATTCACCACATTGTGTACTAGTATAAACTTCACCTTCAAATATCATGCAAACAACTTCAACAACTTCAACATATTTATTATAATCTATATCTAAATGATCTTTATTTAATAAATTATATAAATCTGTTATATCAATTGCAGAATTCATGTTTTTATGAAGCTTATACATTGCACATATAATTTCAAGATAAAATTTATATCTTTGACGCAAATCAAATTCACTTTTAAAATTTGAATAGCTACTTCCAGCATTCTTATACTCAAATCTCTGATCATAAAAATCTGCTTCATAAGACTCAATATAATGTTGATTTTTTCTTAGATATATTTCAACTTTTTTTCTGAACTTTTTCTCCTCTTTCATCCATTTCTTTTCAATACAGTCTGAAAACATTTCAAGAAGTTGTTTCTTGGATATACCACAAGAATATGCTTTGTTTAGTAAATCTTGTGTCATCTCTTCCATAGGTATAATATTAGATTGTTTTCTTTTCATAAGTTTTTTCTCCTTTACAATAATTATTGTTAAAAGTTACTATATTCAAAACTTGCATATTTGCAAGATAACTAAATCATGAAAATATTTTATCATAAAATATTGAAATATTCAATATTGGAGACCATTATTTCAAAATTTTTACAAATTTATATTTTTTCCAATATTCTTCT
>CAKPLV010000021.1 GCA_934167735.1 uncultured Clostridia bacterium
ATTTAAAGAAAGAAGATTTAATAACATCAGAAAAAGATGCAAAATGGCCATCTTTACAAGAATTAAAACAAACAGATTTATTTAAAAATTTATAATAAGAGGAGTAATTAAAATGAAAAATATATTAGTAACAGGTGCAGCAGGATTCATAGGAGCTAATTTTGCTGAATACTTTGTAAACAAACATCCAGATTATAATGTAATTGTAGTAGACAAATTAACATATGCAGGAAACCTTGCAAATTTAGATAAAGTAAAAGATAAAATAACATTTATACAAGCAGATATATGTGACTTTGAAAAAATGCAAGAAATATTTGAAAAATATCAAATAAATGGTGTAATCCACTTTGCTGCAGAATCACATGTAGATAATAGTATAAAAAATCCATTTGTATTTACACATACAAATGTAATTGGTACACATACACTATTAGAAGCTGCAAAAAGAGCTTGGGGAGAAGGATCAGAAAACAAATTTGTACATATTTCAACAGACGAAGTATATGGTGCATTAGGTGAAGATGGATATTTCACAGAAGAATCACCAATACAACCAAGTAGTCCATATTCTTCTTCAAAAGCAAGTTCAGATTTAATTGCATTTGCATATCATACAACATATAAAATGAATGTAAATGTTACAAATTGTTCAAACAATTATGGACCATATCAACACAATGAAAAATTAATACCACATATGATTAAATTAGCAATGAATGATGAAAAATTACCTGTATATGGAACAGGAAAAAATATAAGAGATTGGTTATATGTTGAAGACCATTGTAAAGCAATAGATTTAGTATTCCATAACGGAGTTGCTGGAGAAAGATACAATATTGGTGGACACAATGAAAAGAGAAATATAGATATTGTAAAACTTATATTAAAACGTCTTGGAAAATCAGAAGATCTAATTGAATATGTAGAAGATAGAAAAGGTCATGACTATAGATATGCTATAGATCCAAGCAAAATAAAAAGAGAACTTGGATGGGAACCTGAAACAAAATTTGAGGATGGAATTGTTAAAACAATAGATTGGTATTTAGCAAATCCAGAATGGTTAAAATAATGCCAAGATTTTTTGTAAAAAGTAATCAAATAAAACAAGATAATATAGAAATATTAGGAGAAGATATAAAACACATAAAAAATGTTTTAAGAAAAAACATTGGAGACAAAATAGAAATATGTGATTCAGAAAGTGGAAAATCATATAATTGTGAAATTACACAATTATATGATAATTCCATATTAACACATATAATTGAAGAATATCCAGAAATATCTTCTCCAATACAAGTTGATATTTTTCAAGGTTTACCAAAATCAGATAAGATGGAATTAATAATTCAAAAATCTGTAGAATTAGGTGTAAACAAAATTATACCTGTATCAATGAAAAGATGTGTCGTAAAACTTGACAATAAAGAATCTGTAAAGAAAATAGCTAGATGGCAGAAAATATCAGAAAGTGCAGCAAAACAATGTGGAAGAAATAATATTCCAGAAATATCAAATGTTATTACATTAAAAGATATTGATGTATCACAATATGATGTTTTAATTGTGTGTTATGAAAATGAAAAAGTAAACACTTTAAAAGCTGAATTAGCAAAAATAAACACAGATTCTAGAACAAAAATAGGTGTTGTAATAGGACCAGAAGGTGGTCTTGATGAACAAGAAGTTGAATTATTAAAAAATAATGGAGCAAAAATTGTAACATTAGGAAATAGAATATTAAGAACAGAAACAGTTGCTTTAAATATTTTAAGTATTTTAATGTATCAATTTTCGTAAGGAGACCAAAAATGATAGAAATTAATGCTGAAGAAAAACCAAAAGTATCTTTAAAAGAAGTAGTGAAAAATATAAATAAATGTATAACAGGAGATGTGCTTGCAAATTTAGCATATTCATCAATGATAATGATTTATTTTATGTTTTTCAATATCCAATATGAAGCTGTTTCAGAAGCTGTATTAGTTAAATATATAAATATATCAAGTTTAGTTTTTTTAGGACTAGCAATATTTATAATAGAAATTGCTTATAAAAAAGAAAGTGATAATATATTAATTTACGGGCTAGAATTTCTAGTTCTTTCAATATTTACTTTATTAATAAAACATTTACCAAAGTTATTTGATTGTAGTACACAAACATACATACTTATAGGTTCATATATGTTTGCAATTTACTATATGTTAAAATCTACAATACTATATACAAGAGAAAAACAAGAAGAACTTAATAAATATAGTGACATAAAAGAAATTGTAAAAGATGAACCAATAAAAAAGGCAACAAGAAGAAAAAATAAAAAAGAAGAAGGAATGTAAAATGATAAAAAGTATGACAGGTTATGGTAAAAGTAGTTTGGCAATTAATTTAAGAGAATATCAAGTTGAAATGAAAACCGTAAACCACAAATACATAGATCT
This sequence comes from uncultured Clostridia bacterium, assembly GCA_934167735.1. Classification (GTDB taxonomy): domain Bacteria; phylum Bacillota; class Clostridia; order TANB77; family CAG-508; genus CAG-269. The sequence goes on from CAKPLV010000021.1 coordinate 2,454, forward strand.
TTCTATAAAATTGCCAAAAGTAATTAGCTATTTAGAAGATGATATTAGAAAAATAGTAACATCACAAATAAAAAGAGGAAAAGTTGATATTTTTGTTAATTTTGAGAATTATAGTAAAGAAGGAAATAATGTAAAAATCAATACTGAATTAGCAAAAATGTATATTAATCAATTAAAAAAATTAGCTGAAGCAGAAAATCTAAGTTCAAACATAGAAGTTACTGAAATCACAAAATTACCAGATGTACTTACAATAAAAAATGAAATTGATGAAAATCAAATAAAAAGTGAATTACTTGGTGTAATAAATGAAACAATTAAACAAGTCATGATAATGAGAGAAAATGAAGGAAAAAAGCTTTATGAGGACATAAATCATAAAATTTCGCTAATAGAAGGCAAAATTAATGAGATTTTTCAACTTTCTACTGGACTTATTGACGAATATGTAGTAAAATTAGAAACAAGGATTAAAGAAATTTTAAAAACAGAAGAAATAGACAAATCAAGATTAATGCAAGAAGTTGTAATATATGCAGATAAATGTTCTGTTGAAGAAGAAATAACAAGAATGAGAAGTCATATAACACAACTTAGAGGTTTATTAGAATCTACAGAACCAACAGGAAAGAAAATGGATTTCTTAATACAAGAAATGAATAGAGAAACAAACACAATTGGTTCAAAAGCAAATAGTCTTGAAATTGTCGATAGGGTAGTAGATATAAAAACTATATTAGAAGACATAAGAGAACAAATACAAAACATAGAATAGTAAAGAGAGGGTGAGATTTTATGCAATTAGTTAATATAGGATTTGGAAATATTGTTTCTGCCGACAAAATAGTTGCAATAGTAAGTCCAGAATCAGCACCAATAAAAAGAATGGTGCAAGAAGCTAAAGATGCTAAAACTGCTGTTGATGCCACATATGGAAGAAGAACAAGAGCTGTTTTAATTATGGATTCAGGACACATAATATTATCTGCTGTTCAACCAGAAACAGTTGCAGGAAGAGTTGATAAAGATATTGCACCACAAACAACAATTGATGCAAATTAATAATGGAGGAGAGAAAAATGATAGTAAAACCAAGTGTTACACAATTATTAAAAAAAGCAAAAAACAGATATGAATTAATAATAGCTACATCAAAAAGAGCTAGACAAATAGCAGATGGAGCTGAAGTTAAAACAAAGGTAAAAGAATCATCACCTGTTACATTAGCAGCCAATGAAATTGCAGAAGGAACTGTTGAAATAATAGAACCTGTACAAGAAGAAAAACAAGAAGAACAAGAAGATACTACAATAAGAGGAGAAGAATAGTGTTAGTAATATTATCAGGAGTATCAGGAGCTGGAAAAGATACAATAAAAAAAGAATTAATGCAAAGGATGCCTAATATAGTTACATTGCCATCTTTTACCTCAAGAGAAATGCGACCTGGAGAGGTTGAAGGAGATCATTACCATTTTATAAGCAAAGAAGCTTTTGAAGCAAAAATTCGTAAAGGGGATTTCTATGAATATGATTTACATCATGGAAATTATTATGGAACTTCAAGAGAACTTATGGGAAACAAAATAAAAGAAGGCAAAATAATAGTAAAAGATATAGAAGTTAATGGAACAGAAAATCTTCTAAAAATATTAGGTAATGACACAAGAATAGTAACTATTTTTTTGAAAGTTGAAAAAGAAGAATTGAAAAGACGTCTAATTGAAAGAGGAGATAATATTCAAGATATAGAAGTTAGGCTTGGCAGATTAGAATATGAAGAAGATAAAATCAAACTTTATGATTATGTTATTAAAAATGACGAGTTTGAAAAAACTGTTCAGATTATTATGACTATTATTGAAAATGAAAAAAGATTAGAAGACGAAAAATTAAAAGGATAGGGAAATAAACCTATTCTTTTATATTATGAAAAGATATATAATCAAAAATATGAAAAGGAGGTTTCTAATCAAAAATGATAGCAGAAGTAGCAATAAATCGTTCAGCAAAAAGATTAAATAGAACATTTGATTATAATATCCCCAAAGACTTAGAAGAGCTTATAATGATTGGAAGTAGTGTAATAGTTCCATTTGGCAAAAACTCTGGATTAGAAGAAGGATATGTTATTTCAATAAAAGAAAACACAACTTATAGTGTAAAAGATATAGTCGAAGTAAAACACAATTTAACAACAAAACAAATAGAATTAGCTACTTGGATGTCAAAAAAATATTTTTGCAATTTAACAGATTGTATAAAACAAATGCTAAGACCAGGTACAAAAAATAAAGACTCAGATAAAAACACACAAGACAAAACAATAAATGTTGTATATTTAAAAAAGAATATTGATGAAATAAAATTTGATATAGATTTAGGCAAAATAAAATCAGAAAAACAAAAAAAGGTATTGCAACTATTAGATAACAATGATGGACTAACTATATCAGAAATAGAAATGCTTTCAGGTGGTACAAGAGCAATTGTAAAAACATTAGAGAAAAATGGTTATGTAGAAATAGTAGAAAAAAAAGTAGAAAGAAATCCATTAGCAAATAAGCAAATAGTTAGAACTGAAAATTTAGAATTAACAGAAGAACAGCAAATAGCTTATAACAAAGTAAAAGAAAGTATTATTCAAAATAGATATGAAGAATTTTTGTTATTTGGAATAACAGGCTCAGGAAAAACAGAAATATATTTACAATTAATTGGAGATGTATTAAAACAAGACAAGACTGCAATTGTATTAGTTCCAGAAATATCTTTAACACCTCAAATGACAGATAGATTTATTGCAAGATTCGGAAAAGAAACAATTGCAATATTACATAGTAAACTTTCAATTGGAGAAAGATATGATGAATGGAACAAAATAAAAGAAAAAAAGGCCAAAATAATAATAGGCGCAAGATCAGCAATTTTTGCTCCAACAGAAGATATAGGTATAATAATAATAGATGAAGAACATGATAGTTCATATAAATCAGAAGCAGTACCTAAATATGATGCAAAAGAAATTGCCAGAAAAATTGCACAAGAAAACAAATGTCCATTATTACTCGGAAGTGCTACACCAGATATTTGTACATATTATAAAGCTATTACAAATCAAACAACATTATTAAAACTAACTCAAAGGGCAAATAATTCAAAATTACCAAATGTTGATATAGTAGACTTGAAAATGGAACTTGCAAATGGAAATAGATCAATGATAAGTACAGAATTATATGGAGAAATCGAAGAAAATTTAAAAAACAAAAGACAAACAATATTGTTTTTAAATAGAAGAGGTTTTTCAACATTTATAATGTGTAGAGAATGTGGATATACTGTAAAATGTAAGAACTGTAATATAAGCATGACATATCATAAAACAGAAAATAAATTAAAATGTCATTATTGTGGTTATGAAGAAAATGTTGTAACAATTTGCCCTCAGTGTCATAGTAACAAAATAAGGTATTTTGGCACAGGAACTCAAAGATTAGAACAAGAAATAAATAAATTATTTCCAAATGCAACAACAATTAGAATGGATATAGATACAGTAACTAAAAAGAATTCACATGAAGAACTGTTAAATAAATTTAGAGATGAAAATATTGATATTTTAATAGGAACACAAATGGTAGTAAAAGGACATCATTTTCCAAAAGTTACACTTGTTGGAGTAATTGCAGCAGATAGTAGTTTAAATATAGATGATTACAGAGCAAATGAAAGAACATTTCAAATTTTAACACAAGTTGCTGGTAGAGCAGGAAGAGAAAAGCTAGATGGTAAAGTTATTGTACAAACATATAATCCAGATAATTTCAGTATAATATGTGCACAAAAACAAGATTATGAGATGTTTTATGATACAGAAATTGCTTTAAGAAAACAGTTGAATTATCCACCATTTTACGATATAATACTAATTGGATTTAATAGTTTGTCAGAAAATGAAATAAAAAAAGTTGCAGACGAATCATATACATATTTAAAAGAAAATCTACCACAAGATGAATTTAATGTATTAAGACCAATGCCATCACCTATAGATAAAATTCAAAATAGGTTTAGATGGAGAATTATAATAAAAGGAAATGCTGATAATAAAGCAAATAAAATATTAAATGATTATCTAAAAAATATATATGATAAAAACTACAAAAACACAAAAATAAGTATAGATATTAATCCAAATAACATGATATAAAGAAAGGAAATAAAAATGGCAGTTAGAATAATAAGATTAGAAAAAGATGAAATATTAAAAAAGAAATCAAGAGAAGTTGAAAACATAAATGATGAAAAAATTCAAACATTAATAGATGATATGATCGAAACAATGTATAAATACAATGGAGTTGGTCTATCAGCTGTACAAGTTGGGGTTTTAAAAAGAATAGTTGTGATAGATATTGATGACGGTACAGGAGTAAAAGTATTAATAAATCCTATAATAACAAAAGAAAAAGGAGAACAAGAAGTTGAAGAAGGATGTTTAAGCTTTCCAAATCAATATGCAAAACTAATAAGACCAAAAGAAGTAACAGTTGAGGCACTTGATAGAAACGGTAAAAAAATAGTAATAAAATCAAAAGAACTATTAGCACAAGCAATAGCACATGAAGTAGATCATCTAAATGGAATAGTATTTGTTGATAGAATGTTACCAGGAACATTAGAATATGTTGAACCTGATAAAAATAAATAAATATTGAAAAAATATTGTCAAAAAAAATAAATATTGATATAATTATCGAGAAATAAATATTTGGAAGGAGTGTAAAAATGAAGAACAAAAAAATTATAATAACTATTGTAGCTGTTTTACTAGTTGTAGGAATAATAGTAGGAGCAACACTTTTAATCAAAAATAAAAATAAATCTGATGGCGAAACAAAGCTTAAAAACACATATGACAAATTAACTTCAAGCCAAACATATTTATTTGAGATGAAGCAAGATGATGAAAATAAAACTGTAATGGCAAAAAGAAATGATGAAACAGTTATTGATCAATATTCAAAAGAAGGTGGACATTCAACAACACTTGTAAAAGATGGAAACACATATTTAATATTACATGATAGAAAAGAATATTATGTGTATGAAAGAAATAATATTGAACAATCAATTTTAACTGATGGAATTCAAGATCTTTTAACTAAGAAATTTACAGAAGGTACAGAAAAAATTGACGGAAAAAATTATCGTTATGAAGAATATAATACAAGTACAATATTCATGATTACAAATAGTTTAAAATTAGACGAAAATGTTAAAACAAGATTTTATTTCGACAAAAATAAAAATCTAACATATATTAAAACAATTTACGAAAATTCAGAAGAAACATTAAAAATTAATATATCAAACAGTGTTGATGATTCTTTATTTACAATACCATCAACATATGCAGAAAACTAAAGAAGATATATAAAACTATTAATTTATATATATAAAATCAAAAGAAGGAGTGAAAAAATATGGCAGAAAGATTCGTATTAAACGAAACATCATATTTTGGGAAAGGAGCTAGAGAAGAATTACCAGGAGAGATACGTAAAAGAAAATTCAACAAAGTACTTGTTGTTACAGATAAAGCATTATTTGAATGTGGAGTTACAGCAAGAGTTACAGAAGTTTTAGATAAAGCTGGAATTGCTTATGACGTATATTCAGAAGTAAAACCAAATCCAACAATAAAAAATGTATTAGATGGTGTACAAGCTTGTAAAAATGCAGGTGCAGATGTTATAGTTGCTGTTGGTGGAGGATCAAGTATAGATACTGCAAAAGGAATATCTATAGTTATGACAAATCCAGATAGAGCAGATATAGTTTCATTAAATGGTTTATCAAATACAGTAAACAGAGGAATGCCTATAATAGCATTACCAACAACATCTGGAACAGCAGCAGAAGTTACAATAAATTATGTAATTACAGATGAAGAAAGAGAAATCAAAATGGTATGTGTAGATCCAAATGATATACCTGTTTTAGCAATTGTAGATTCAGATTTAATGGCATCAATGCCAAAATCAATTGCAGCTGCTACAGGAATGGATGCTTTAACACATGGTATAGAAGGTTATATCACAAAAGCACATAACACAATGTCAGATATGTTCCATATGGAAGCTATTAAATTAATATTTAAATATTTACCAGCAGCAGTTAATGAAAAAGATGAAGAAGCGGTTGAAAAAATGGGACTAGCACAATATATAGCTGGAATGGGATTCTCAAATGTAGGACTAGGAATTGTACATTCAATGGCACATCAACTTGGAGCTGTTTATGATACACCACATGGTCTTGCAAATGCAATATTACTTCCAACAGTAATGAGATTTAATGGAGAAGATCCAGAAACAGCACAAAGATTCAGAGAAATATTAATAAATATAGGAAGACCAGATGCTGAACACTTAAGTGATCAAGATGTTATAAATACATTTGTATGGATGATAACAGAACTTTCAAAATCAGTTGGAATAACACAAACAGTTAAAGATGTTGGAGCAAGAGAAGAAGATTTTGATTTATTAGCAGAAAAAGCAATGCAAGATCCTTGCAAACCAGGAAATCCTAGAGAAGTTTCAAAAGAACAATTTATAGAATTATTTAGAAAAGCATTTTAATATTGTAGAGCATATACTAGTTATATGCTCTATTTTTGTAGACAAATCAACATAATTATGGTATAATAAATATGTTTACCAATAATAAAAAATTAGGAGGTAAAAGTATGCATAAAGGAATGTATAATATCAAATGGTATGACAAACTAAATGCAAACAGTGTTAAAGAATTTGAGCAATCATTAATCAAATGGGCTCGGAAAAATGGTGAAAAAGCCAATTTAATATTTGATGGCTCAAGTCTTACCAAGGTTTCTGAGATGTTACTTTCGAACTGTGAGAAAGGCCTAATGTATCGCAAAGGTTACATTGTGGCAGACATACCAAGCAAGGTCAGAAGAATGGAAACTGATAACTTGGTAATCGAGTGGTATACTATGTGTGGCGACAAATGTGTATTAAAATCAGTAACTTCTTTTGATGGAGAATGTTATTATTACCATCCTTCCAAGTGGGAAGATTCTGAGTTGTGGTATGCCTTCTAAGTTTTTAAGAGAGATATAAAATTTTATATCTCTCTTTTTATGTAAAATACTTGTAATTAATGTAAAAATATGAGATAATAAAAAGCGTAAAATCAAGAGAAGAGGAGAGTATTGATATTAATGAATGAACATAAATTAATGGATAAATATAATCCAAAAGAATTTGAAGATAAATTATATGAAGAATGGGAAAAAAATGGATATTTCAAACCTTCAATGAATAAAAATCAAGAAAGTTTTTGCATAGTAATGCCACCTCCAAATGTAACAGGAAAATTACATATGGGACATGCATTAGATGGTACAATGCAAGACATATTAATAAGATATAAAAGAATGTGTGGATATAATACACTTTGGGTTCCAGGAACAGACCATGCAGCAATTGCAACAGAGGTAAAAGTTGTAGAAAAAATGAAAAAAGAAGAAGGATTAACAAAAGCCGATATAACAAGAGAACAATTCTTAGAAAGAGCATGGGCATGGACAAAAGAATATGGTGGAACAATCCAAAAACAACAACGTAAATTAGGTTGTTCATGTGACTGGGGCAGAAGCAGATTCACAATGGATGAAGGTCTATCAGAAGCAGTATTAGAT
>CAKPLV010000022.1 GCA_934167735.1 uncultured Clostridia bacterium
TAGTGATATTCCTTCTTTTTCATCTCCTATTATTGTTTCTTCTTTTGATTTTTTTGCTTGTGTTATTACTCCATTTTCTCCTGTTAGCATTGATATACTTATTCCTGCTAATATTAACAGAACTACTATTGTTACTACTAATGCTATTAATGTTATTCCTCTTTCTTTTATTTTTCTCATTTGTTTTTTCTCCTATATTTTTAATAATTTTATTTGTTTAAATCTTTACAGATATTATAAACATAAATTTTATTTTTTTCAACAGATTGTTATTTTTCTTTCATTTATTATGAAATATTTTTCCATTTTATATTTGAAAAAGGGAGTTTATAATTTAAACTCCCTTAAAGAAAAAACATGTTGCTTTTGTTTTTCTATTTCACTACTTAATTTTGTTTTTAATATCAAAGATCGATATTTCATATGCTACTTTCTGTTGTGGTTCACTAAATGGATCTTCCGGCTTCTTTATATATTCCCGACTCTGGATTCTTCCATAAATGGCAACCTTTTCGCCAACCTCTAAATTTGCAGACCATTTTGCCGTTCCTTCCCATGTAATACATGGTATGTAGTCAGATTTCTTTTCTACCCGGTTAACAGCTATCATAATATCTGTTATTCTTTTCCCGAGAGGAGTTTCTCTGAATACCGGCTTTTTGCATACAAAGCCCTCAAGAAAGATTTCGTTCCTTTTGGGGTCATCAGGAATTTCGTTGCAAACATTCATATTTTCCACACGAATGAACAGATCCAGGTGTATTTTATTACCTTCGTATCTATTGAAAGATTCAAATCTTCCTTCAATCTCACACCATTTTCCTTCAACGTTATGACCATCTACAAAATAATCTGAAGCAATGATAGGAATATAGTCAATTGTATCACTATATCTATCAACTTTGACTCTTGTCTTGTAAAAAGTCTTTTTTCCTGATACATGACTAAATTCAAAGTCTGTTTCAAACCTTCCTGCTACAAAAACTTTGTTGCGATGAATTGCGACTCTTTCAAGTTCACACTCATCAACTACATTTGTTCTCCAATCCCGTCCTTCGATCATATTATTATATCCTCCTGTATTAATTTTTTTGTTTATAGTACATGAAATAGAAAATTACTTTCTGCTTATTTATATACTAAATTTCAGTATATATCTAAAGAAAAAATTTTCCCTTTAATATAAAATAAACACACCTTTATTATAACATATTTTAGGATTTCTGTAAAGTTTTGTAAATTTTGACCTTCAAAATTCGTCTATCTTCACATTCTTCTATTTTGAATGTTAATTCATCTGTTTCAATTAACATATCTTTATCTTTTTCATTTGGTATTCTTCCAAGTTCTTCTTGTAAATATCCAGATAATGTGTCATAATCGCCTTCTGGAATATGTGAGCCAAGAATTTTATTTACATCATATATAGGCATATTTCCTGAAACAATATATGTTTGTTCATCTATTTTTTCATATTCTTCTTCTATTTCATCATATTCGTCAAATATATCTCCAACAATTTCTTCTAATATATCTTCCATTGTTATAAGACCTGCTGTACCACCATATTCATCTACTACGATTGCAATTTGTTTTTTATTTTTTTGCAACTCTTTAAATAATTCATTTATCAATTTATTTTGAGATACAAAATACGCTTCTTTCATCAAATTTTTAATTTTAAATGATTTTTTTTGAATACTTTTTATTAAATCTTTTATATATAATATTCCCTGTATTTCATCAATTGTTTCATCATAAACAGGTATTCTACTATGTTTGTAATCATCTTTTTTTATAATTTCAAGCAATTCCTCTGATGTCATGTTCATATCAACAGCAAATATATCTGTTCTATGTGTCATTATTTCTGATACAGTAATATCATTAAATTCAAATACATTATTTATAAGTTCTTTTTCTTCTTCCTCTATTGTTCCATTTTCATTTCCTTGATCTACCATCATTTTTATTTCTTCTTCTGTAACTATTTCTTCTTCATTTTCTCCTACACCAAATAGTTTAGAAATTGAATTTGTGGTAATTGTAAGAAGCTTAACAAATGGTGCTGTTATTATTGATATTGTTCTTATTATTCCTATTGTTGCAAAAGCAATCTTTTCATAATTTTTCATTGCAAACCTTTTTGGAACTAATTCCCCAAAAATTAAAGTGAAAAAAGATAATATTATTGTTATTATTATTATTGAAATATTTTGCCATATTTCAACACCTATTGGAAATGTATTATTTAAAATAGGTGCTAATTTATATGCAAATGTATCTGAAGCAAATGCACTTGACAAAAATCCAGCAAGTGTAATTCCAATTTGAATAGTCGCCAAGAATTTACTTGGCGATTCTAACATTTTTTGTATTTTTTGTGCTTTTTTATTTCCTTCTTTTGCTTGTTTTTCAATTTTTTTATCATTTAATGATATAAATGCGATTTCGCTTGCTGCAAAAAAAGCATTAAAACATATTAATATAACTAAAATAAGTATTTGTGTAAACATTCATTTCTCCTTTATACTTGTCTTCTATCTATTGCATAACTACTTCCAACAATAGATTTTGCCATATGTTTAACTTGAGCACCTACTTCTCCTATTTCTAGTATATTTGAAAATCTATTTTTTTCTGCAATTACAACTCCTATTGAAATAGATGTTAATGTAAATTGTTCTATTATTCCTTTTCTATTTGCAACTTCTATATAACCTCTTTCGTTATCTTCTTCTGTAAAGAATTTTGTTACATTTTTATCAAATGTTGCAATTATTTCTTGACATACATCTTCAACATCAATTGATGGAACTATTGCGATAAAATCATCTCCACCAATATGACCTATAAATGAATCATTTGGGAATGATTTATGTATGCATTTTAGTATTGTTTGAGCTGTAAATTCTATTATTTCATCACCTTTTAAGAAGCCATATACATCATTATATGCTTTAAAGTTATCCAAATCTAAGTATAAAACAGCAAATTCTTCTTTTTTTGATATTCTCTTTTTTAGTTCTGCATGTATTTGTACATTTCCTGGCAATCCTGTTAATGCACTTATTCTTCTGTTTATTGTTAATAATCTATTTAAATTTTTTACTGTAAAATATAAATAATCAGCATCTACAGGCTTCTTTATATAGTATTCTACAGATTCTTTTAAAATATCCAATTTATGTTTTTTATCTGAATTTGATGATACAACAATTATTGGTGTTATTTTATTATCTTCATCTGTTCTAATTTTTCTGCACACTTCTATTACGTCTCTATCAATTGCATCTTCATTTATTATAATAAGAAATGGAATATTTTTTAATGCAATATCTATTTGTTCAGTTTTTACTCCAATAAATTTGAATTCATTATCATTTTTAAATAATTCTTTAAAAATTGGTAAAGATGTTTCATCATCATCAATTATGTATATTTCTTGTATCATATCTTCCTCCTCTAACAGCTTCTAATCCATTGATATTATATACTTGTACTTTTATTTTATTTTCTTTTCCGTCTTGTATTTCTATTTCATTATGGTATTTTGCATTATTAACTTCTACTGTATTTTCTACACCATCAATTGTTATAACAACTTTTTCTATGCTTTGATCATCTTCTGCATCTATTATATAATATTTTTTATTATCTTTATTTTCCATTTTTAGAGATAGTGTTGGTTCAGTATCTCCAACTATTTTTTCTGTTTTTGTAGTTTTATTATCATTAATGTCAACAGCTTGAATTGTTAATGTGTGTGTTCCACTTTGAACATTTAATGTTCCTTCATATTCGTTAGTACTAATATCTATTTTTTGTTCTGCATTTGAATCCCATTGATATGTTACATATTTTAAGTTGTTTGTACATGTTACTTTTACTTTTACACCATTTGATACAGGTTCTAATGTTATCTGAGCTAAATTTGATGTATATTGTTTTTGATAAGAAACTGTTTGTCCTGATTCATCTTTTACTCTTATTGTTAGTGTATTAGTTCCTCCAATTAAATTTACAGATGTTTTTACTTCTTTTTGATTATTCCCATTTATAGTTGTTTCTTCTTCATTATTCCATTTGTATGCTACTTCAGTAATTCCTCTTATATGTTTAACATTTATTTGAACTTCTTGATTTTCATCATCTTTTGCTACATCTATTGTTGGTTTTGTATTTGCTTCTACAGTTTCATTTATTCCCTTTTTAGCATATAAACTTCCTACTATTAAGCATATTCCTAAAATTATTATACTAATAGAAAAAAATATAACTATTGATTTTATGCTTAATTTTTTTGGCTCTTTTTTTGTTTTATAGTTATTATACTTATTATAATTATTATTTCTGGTTTCTGTTCCTGTTACTAATATTTGATTCACATAATCACCCCATTGTTAATGTTTCTTTCTTGATTATACCATAAGGATTTTTACTTGTAAATAAATTTGAAAGTATATTTTTCAACAAAAAAGACCGATAAATTATCGATCTTTTTCATTTATTATAATACAAATTTTTTGATTAATATTACTCCTCCAGCTATTGTTGCTAACAATCCTAATGTTAAAGAAATATATGTTTTGGGTGCACCTGTTGCAATTGATAATATTACTTTTGCAATATCTATATCATCTTCTCCTTCTTTTTGGTTATCAGGTGTTGAATCTCTATCTGGTACATCATAATCATTCTTATCTTCTGATATTTCAGCTGTATTTGTTTTTAATGCCAAATTATCTTCTCCATTTATCCATGTTAACAATACTTCTACTGTTGCACTTTCTCCTGGTTGTAATAATGTTCCTTCTAATTGTCTTGTAGAAATTACATTATTTCCTTCGTCTGTCCAATCTGGATTATCTTCTGCTACAAATGTTAAACCTTCTGGAATATAGTCTGTTATTTCTGTTGCATATCCTGGGATATCTCCTTCGTTTGTAATTTTGATTCCATATCCAAATTTAACTGTTACATTTTCTAATTTCTTTCTATGTAATTCAACTTTAACAACTGGTTCTGGATCTTCTAATCCATTATATCCTGTTTCTGTTATAGTTTCTTTTCCATCTTCTATAACAATTACTTTTGTTACATATTTTAATAATGCTAAATCAAAATATTCAACTTTAATGTTTTCTTTATCTTGATCATCTTCTCCTTCATTCCATTTATCTGGTTCTGAATCTTTATCCTTTACTGGATTTCCATTTTCATCTTCATCATCAGATATTTGAGCTTTGTTTGTAATAATTATTTGATTTGAATCTGGATCTTTTACTTTAAATGCAACTTGTACATCTTTATAATATAAAGTATTTCCATCAAATGCTTTTATTAAATTATCTTCTCCATTTGCTTTAGATAAATATTCTGTTTTTATTCTTACCGCTTTTTCTACATCTGTAGTTTCTTGATCATTTTCATCATACATTTTCCATTTATACTGTTGGTTTGTTTTATTATCTGGTAAATATTCTAGATATTCTGGAATATCATCAGATACTACTTTAGCATATCCTGAAATATCTCCTTCATTATATACTCTTATTGTATATATTACTGTATCTCCAACATGTGTTATTACTGGATCTTTTGTATGTTCATATGTAATATTTCCATCTTCAATTTTTGGTTGTGGTACTCTATTTGTTATGTCTTTATCTTGTACCTTTGTGATGAATTTTCTTAATGCTAAGTCAAAATCTTTTATATAGATTTTTTCAAAGTCATCATCATCTTCATTACCTGGAACATATGAATTATTTATTTCATCATCTTTATATGATGGTAAATCTTTATCTTCTGGTAATTTTTTTGATGATTCTAAGTTATCTGATGTAGAATCTATATCTTTTGGAACTGTATTTCCATTATATCCATATTCTGATATTTCAGCTATATTTGTTAATTTATCTTTAGCTGACGCTTCATCAGATATTAAACATTCAATTTGTACATCATAATAATTTAATGTTGTTTTTCCATCAAATGCTTTTATTAATTTATCTGCAAGATAAGTTGTTGTTGCTTTTCTTCCATCATCTGATATTTGCCATCCGTATTTTTTATTTACTTCACTATCTTTTACAAATGTTAAGTATGGTGGTAAGTGATCTGTAACTTTGCTTGCATATCCATCAATATCTCCTTCGTTATATACTCTTATTGTATATATAACTTTATCTCCAACTTGTACTCCTACTGGAGTTTTTGGATGATTATAAATAGCTGTTGTTGCTTCTCCACTAATTAATTTACTTACATCTACAACTGGTTCTCTTGTGTATTTACCATTTGAATCTTTTAAATCTTTTCCATTTACAGATGTAATGAATTTTCTTAATGATAAGTCAAAACATTGTAATTTTATTCTTTCAATATCTTGATCATCTTCTCCATCAATCCATTTATCTGTTGTTGAGTCTATATCGTCTATTGGATTACCATCTTTGTCACTATCATCTGAGATTTGAGCATAGTTTACTAATACTCTATTTGATGTAGCTTTTTCTACAACTCTACATAGAACTTGTGCATCTATATAGTCTGGATTATCATTACTTATTGGTGATTCTGGATCTAGCGCTTTTAATAAGTTTGCTGTATAATTTGCATCTCCTTCTACAGAATTTAATTCTGCACCTTGTCCTTTAGCATACCATGTTGTTGTTACAACTTGTCTTCCATCTGAATCATATCCTTCTAGATTCCAAATACCATTATATTCTTCATTTTCTGAAACAAATTCAAGTCCAATTGGTAATGTATCTTTTATTTTGCTTGCATATCCATCAACTTCACCTTCATTATATACTCTTATTGTATATAAAACATAATCTCCTGGTTCAACTGTTAATGCTGCTTTTGAATCTTCTTTATATGTAACTTTTCCTTTTGCAATTGCTGTTACAACTGGTGCTCTTAAATATACACCATCTATGTTTCCTGTATCTGTGATATATTCTCCTGGCTCGATATTTTGATCTTTACTTATTGCTGCTATATGTTTGAATAGTGCAAGGTCTAATATTTTTTCTACTGGATTTATTACTAATTTTTCAAAGTCATCATCGTCTTGTTCACCTTTGTAGTAATAATCTTTGTTTGATAAATCTTCTGGATTTTCTGTATTTCCTTTGTAGTTTTCCATGTTGTCTTTATTTACTGCTGGTGCTGTTTCTGGTTGTGAATCTCTATCAACTGCTACTTTTCCTGAATCTGAATCATATGCACCACTTATCCATGCAACATTTGTTAATACTTTTTTAAGTTTTTCATCAGCTTTTTCTACAACTTTACATTTTATTGTAAGTGTTTCATAATCTAATCCATTTTCTTTTTTATATGATGCTATACTTGTAGCTGTATTTATAAGATCTAATGTTATTGTATTTGTTGTTGTATTATATTTTAATTGATATGTATTTTTATTGTTACCATTTTTATCTTTTGATGTTATAACTTCTGGATTTTCTGTTGAACTTATTAGACCTGTTGGTAATTGATCTATAATTTGAGTTGCATATCCAGCTTTATTTCCTTCATTGTATATTGTTAAAGAATATGTTATTACATCATTTTCTTTTATTACAACAGGATCTTTTCTTTGTCTATATGTTGCTGTTGTTCCTGTTTGTAAAGAATCTTCTGAAATGTTTGGAACTCTTGATGGTATGTTTTGTCTTTCAAGTTTTGTTCCATTTATTTCTGTTATATATTTTCTTAATGCTAAGTCAAATTCATTTGGTTGTTTAGCAATTAATTTTGTTTGTATTGTTTCATTTTCTCTTGTTGCTTCAACAATTGGTTGTTCTCTATTTAATTTTATTGAACTTGCATCTTCTGTTCCACTTAGCCATAATGTTTTCTTTGTAACTGTATTTGTTATATTTATTTCAACATTAATGTCAT
This sequence comes from uncultured Clostridia bacterium, assembly GCA_934167735.1. Classification (GTDB taxonomy): domain Bacteria; phylum Bacillota; class Clostridia; order TANB77; family CAG-508; genus CAG-269. The sequence continues at coordinate 7,921 of CAKPLV010000022.1, forward strand.
CAACTGAATCTTTATCTACACTTATGTAGAATCCTTCTTGTTTTCCAACTAAGTCTTTTATTGTTACATTTCCAAGTGATGTTCCATTACTATCTACAAATGAATATTGTACGTCTTTGTTTGAATTATCTGTAACTTTTATTGAAATATCATATAATGAATCATTATTTTTGTTTATTACTATTGGTCCAACAACATAGTTTGTGTTAACTTTTTTTGTTGAAATTACATATTTACCATTTTCTTGTGTTAAACCTGATGTGTTAACGTTTGCTGGTGCTTTTACCTTATAATTATTTTCTTCTGTATATTGATCAGCATTTTGTGCAGCTTGTTTTACTAAATATTTATAATATCTTTCTGCTTGTTTGTTTCTATCGTCTCCTTCAGATGTTCTTGTTGATGTTGCTAATTGAGTATATGAATTCCCATCTGTTGAAACTGTTAACCAGTTTGTAGCATCTACTTTATTAAATGTTTGATCATTGTCTAAAGCATAATTTGTATAATACCATATAGCAGCTTTTTGAACTGCAACTAAATCTGAGTCTGTGATAATATAATTATATTCTTCATATGTATTATCTTCTCCTTGATAATAGTAAGTATTATATTCTGCATCATATTTAATTCCTAATACTTCTGTTACAAAAGTATCTTTATTGGTAACTCCTGGTATAAATGCATTATCTAGTATCCATAATATTTCTTTATATGCAGCTCCTGATGGATCTAATATTTTCTTTACTACATCATCTGCATCTGTTCCATTATTATCTACTAGTTTTTCTAATACTGTTTTTCTATCATTTTGTAAATCATATGATAAATTATATGCTACTATTGAATTTTGGTTTGCATTCCAAGTGTCTCCATAGTTAGCTTTTACACAGTATAAATTTCTTTGAACTGCACTTTTATCATTTGTGTTATTAGAATTATATGTGGCTAAATTCCATATATAGTTTCCTGCAGATGAATTTTTAGGATTTCCTATTCCATATCCAATACCATCTGAATTTAATTCTGTAAGATTAACATATATGGTTTGATCTGTATTCGCGTAACTTATTATATAGCTTAATAAAAAAGCTATAACTGAAATTATTGAAATAATTAATGCAATTTTCTTATTTTTCATTTTTTTCATTCCTTCCCTTTTTTCAGAGTTTCATACATTATTAATTATACTTCTTTTCCACCACAAAATCAATCTTTTTTGTAATATTTCTTTTCTTTTTTCATATATTTTATTGATTGTATCAGGAGGATAATTTTGAGATTATTTAAAGTTCTTTTTACTTATTTTGTAATTATATTATTTTTTATAAATAATTCTTTTGTATTTGCAGATGATATTGATTTAGAATCAGATGAAATAATATCTGATTACATATCTACATCTTCAAAAATTATTACAGAACCACAAATAAACTCTAGGGCTGCTATAGTTTTGGATAGAAATACTGGAATGATTTTATATGGAAAGAATGAAAATAAAAAAAGAAAAATGGCTTCAACCACTAAGATTATGACTGCTATTGTGGTTATTGAAAATTCTAATCTTGATGATATTGTTACAATTTCTAAAAAAGCTGCGGGTACAGGTGGTTCACGCCTTGGGCTTCATTATAATGATAAAATTTCAATTAGAAATTTATTATATGGTTTATTGCTTTGTTCTGGTAATGATGCTGCTGTTGCACTTGCAGAAAGTGTAGGAGGTTCTGTTGAAAATTTTTCTGTTTTAATGAATAATAAGTGTCATGATTTAAATTTGAATTCTACACATTTTGTCACACCTCACGGACTTGATAATGAAGAACATTATACAACTGCATATGAACTTGCATTAATAACAAATTATGCCTTGAAAAATGATACTTTTTTGAAAATTGTAGGAACTAAAAATTACACAATAACAATTAACAATTCTTCTAAAAATTTGTCAAATACTAATGAACTTCTTGGTTATTTAAATGGAGTATATGGTGTTAAAACAGGATTTACAAATGGTGCTAATAGATGTTTAGTAACTTCTGTAAATAGAAACGGATTTGATATTATATGTGTTGTTTTGGGTGCTGATACAAAAAAAGATAGAACACGAGATAGTATTAATTTAATAGATTACATTTATAAAAACTATGAATTAGTTAATGTTAAAGATAAAATCAATACAGAATTTAATAATTGGAAATTATGTAATAATTCAAGTTTTACAATAACAAAAGGTGTTTCTAACTATCTTGAT
>CAKPLV010000023.1 GCA_934167735.1 uncultured Clostridia bacterium
CTATTATTCTTTTTATATTCTCTTTTTCTTGTTTTACATATTCTTCTTTAAATACACCATTTTCTGTTACAGGATTTAATATAATTTCTAAAAGTTTATCTATACTTGATTTTAAAATATTTTCTTGCTCATTTGGTAGAAAATTATCATTTACAGATTCTAAGTAAAATTTCAATACATGATTATCTCCTGTTTTGTCAATACCATTATCAAAGCTTGCACCATACATTTCTTCAAGTTCTTGACTTATTTGTAATGATGTTGGCATGTTTTTACTGCCCCTTCTAAGTACTGCTGATATTAAAGCATTTTTTGTAACATTTTCTCTTGTTATTGGAGTTGTTAAAAATACTGCTACTAAATTTGTTTTAAATTTTTCAGTTTTGATTAAATGCAATTTTATTCCCTTTTTTATTTCTTTTTCAATATATTCCATTTTGCACCTATCCTTTCTTTTTTATAGTATAATATATTTCATATTTATTATTCAAGTATTTTATAAATAAAAAAGTACTATCTATTGGTAGATAATACTTTTATTTTTATATTAAAATTTTCTTTTTCTAGCTGCCTCTGATTTCTTTTTTCTTTTTACACTAGGTTTTTCATAATGTTCTCTTTTACGAACTTCTTGTAGAACCCCATTTCTTGCACATTGTCTTTTAAATCTTTTTAGTGCATCTTCTATATTTCCATTATTAACTTTAATCTCTGACATAATATTTATTCCCCTCCTTCCGGCGTTTAGAACACTGTATGTGGGATTTCGTTTGTTCTCATCCTATATACGTAAAATATTATACATTATTTTACTATAAATTGTCAAGCATTTTGCCAATTTATATGTGTTATTTTATTAAACTTCATATGGAATTACTTTATGTGTTTTTAATGATTGTTGCACATCTATTATTCGTTGATTACTTGATCCTCTAAATTTTAATTTCAAGTCTTTTTTATCTTCTTCAAACTTTCCATCAACTAATACATCTATATATGACATTACTTCTTTTGTTTCATCCCAATTATTAAACATGTTTTCAATAATGTCTTTATCAAATGTATATCCTGTATAACACCATATATCCTTTTCAGGAAATTTTTCTTTTACCTTTTTTAATAATGGTAATAATCCTTTTTGATTAATATGTTCAAGTGGTTCTCCTCCAAGTAGAGAAAGACCTGATATATACGGATGATCTAATTCATTTATAATTTGATCTATCTGTTTTTCTGTAAAATCATTTCCATAATTAAAGTCCCATGCCTGACTATTAAAACATCCTTTGCAATGATGGTTACATCCACTAACAAATAGTGATACTCTAACTCCTTTTCCGTTTGCTACATCAACTGTTTTTATATCTGCATATTTCAATGTTATCCCTCCATTCTATAATCCATACATTGCATAATAAACTAATCTTTCTATCATACTTGAATTGTTTGAAACACTTAATGATAATTGTGAATGTATCCAGTTATGGCTTCCTACATCCCAGAATCCTATTGCATCATATTTTCCATATCCATTATAATTTGCTTCATATAGTACTGTAACACCATTTCTGAATTTTATCATATTTTGTGAACTATCTGAAAATGTTCCATTTACTCTTACACTTCCAAACTTTTCTATTCCTTTTGATGTTATAACTGGACTAGCAGTTCTATTACTTACATTTTGACTTGATCTTAAAATTGATATTCCACTTACATCATTTGATATTGTTAATAAGTTTGTTGCATTTGTAATCTCTGTAAGAGTTGCATCATTTACTGGCAAGTTCCATACAAATGAGTCTAATAATATTAATTTATAATTATTCTTTTGTTGTCTTATATAATTTGTTATTACATTTGAATCTGAACTATAAAAATATGTTGCTTTTATATATGTTTGTGTATTTAAGAAGTTTGTTAATCTTTGTGTTTCTGCTTCATAATTATTTCCTGCTGGTGCATATCCTATGATCAATACATTATAATCAAATGCACTGTCATTTGAAGCATTGTATTGTCCTCCTCTTTCTCTTCCAAGAGCTTGATAAAATGCTTTTTTTACATTAGTATTTGTACTATTTATATATGCATAAATATCTTCATATGTTGTGACATCATTTTGTGTAACAATACTTGTATATGATGCATTGTATTTTACAAGAGGATAATAATATATTGATCTTGTATTTGTAGATGTATCTATTATATTATTTCTTTTGAAATCTAAATTCAATCTTCCTGCTGGTATTGAACTTTCTACATGTGATCCATCATTTAAATAATTATCTCCTATTCTATGATAATATCCATCTGTTCCTAAAATAAATATATTTTCTTCTTGAACAACTTCTTTACTTTCTGAATTATTAACAATTGCATATCCATTATATATTTTTCCTCCAATATAAAGTCCTTGAACGAAACTTATAAGAGAAATATTGTCCATTACAGAATCCCATTCATCTTCTTTTAATTCTGGCATTTGGAAACTAGAATTAGATATTGAATATTTATTATAGTTTGCAATTGCAATCGATAAATTCTGTTCAATTTTATGTCTAATTATTGCTAATCTATGTTGATTGAAATTTGATAATTCACATTCTATATTTTTATTTGGTTTTGATGTATCATTATTAAAATCAAATATTTTTCTTGTATCTCCAGCCCAAATCTTTTGTTTTGAATATATTAAATTATTTCCATCTGATTTATAATTTCCATCAGCATCTTTTTCTGGTGTTATTTCTAATGCATCATCATATGTTAAATCACTTAATCCATAATTTTTAACTCTTTGAGTAAATTCATACGCTTTTGTATAATATTGTATAGCAACTGAATTGTTTTTTATAACATCATTATAATATTGTGCAGCTTTTTGTCCTTTATAATCTCCTTGTTGTGTTATTTGACCATTTGACAAATAAAAGATTGAATCATCACTAACATCTGCTGTTCCACCATCATCATAATAATATTTTGTACCATTTAATTTTATATATGGAAATTCAACATAGTTTCCATTTCTTTTAATATTACCCACATTTTCTCTTAAGTTTTGATCTGTTGTTATTTGTATTCCATTATATATTATATTTCCATTTGCATCTTTTGTAATACCATCTATTAAATATCCTTCATCATTTACATATTTACCATTTATTGTTCCTTGTATTGATATAAAATTATCTAAACTATATGTTATTATTACATCTATATTTCCTTTTGTATATGAACAACTATATGTTATATAAGGTTTTAAACCATATAATGTTGAACCATTATCTGCTGCTGGAACTTTACTTCCATCTGCTTTTGTTTCATACAAATAATTATTATTTTGATATGGTGAATATATATAAAATCCATCATACATTGTATAAACTAATGCTGGTATGTAATTATTTAATTCATCTTCTGTATATCCATTTAAACCAAATGTTGACATTATTGAATTTCTAAATGTCGAAATTGATGCTTCTATGTCTCTCATTTTAGAATTTGACAAATCAGACATTGTACTATTAGCTGTATTTACTTGAAATGCCTTAATCGCATCATATGTAGCTGATGTTAATTTCGTATCATATACTGTTTGCATATTTATTGTATTTATCTGAAACTGTGTATATGCCGAAAGAACTATAGAAATTGGTATTATTATAATCAAAAAGATTATAGCTAAATCTTGTATTTTCATATGTATTTCAACTCACTTTTTATTTCTTCATATTATATAATTACTACATTTATCAATATTTGTCAATAGATATTTTTGGTATAAACTTTACCAAAACATTGAAAAAGACGCCTTTACAAGCGTCTTTTTATATTGTGAATTTATTCTGAAAATATTTTATCGAATTCTTCACCTTCGATTTTTTCTTTTTCAATTAATACTCCAGCAACTTGATGAAGTTTATCAATATGTTCTGTTAATATAGCAATAGCTCTTTTATAAGCATTATCTATAATATTTTTAACTTCTTCATCAATTATTCCAGCTGTTTCTTCTGAATAATCTTTTGTTTGTGCAAAGTCTCTTCCTAGGAATACTTCTCCTTGACCTCCACCAAAAGTAATTGTTCCAACTCTTTCACTCATGCCATATTTAGTAACCATATTTTTTGCAATTTGTGTTGCTCTTTCAATATCATTACTTGCACCTGTAGATATATCATTTAAGATTAATGCTTCTGCAACTCTACCACCTAATAATGAAACAATATTTTCTTCCATTTCTGTTTTTGATATAAATGATTTATCTTCTGTTGGTCTATACATTGTATAACCACCAGCCATTCCTCTTGGAACTATAGATATTTGATGAACAGGATCTTGTGTTTCAAGATATCTACTTACAACAGCATGACCAGCTTCATGATATGCAACTAATTTATTTTCTTTTTCACTTCTTACTCTTGTTTTCTTTTCTGGTCCCATAGTTACTTTTACCATTGCATCTTCAATTTCTTTCATTCCTATTTCTTTGAAGTTTCTTCTTGCTGCTAATAATGCTGCTTCATTTAAAACATTTTCAAGGTCTGCTCCTGCAAATCCTGATGTATTTTTTGCTATTACTTTTAAATCTACATCATCTGCTAATTTCTTTTTACGAGCATGTACTTCAAGTATTTGCTCTCTTGCTTTTACATCTGGACTTGATACAACTATTTGTCTATCAAATCTTCCTGCTCTTAATAGAGCTTTATCTAATACGTCTGGTCTGTTTGTAGCTGCTAATATAATAACACCTTCGTTATCTGAGAAACCATCCATTTCAACTAATAATTGATTTAGTGTTTGTTCTCTTTCATCATGTCCTCCACCTAAACCTGCTCCTCTTTGTCTACCTACTGCATCAATTTCATCAATAAATATAATACAAGGAGCTGTTTTCTTAGCTTGTTCGAATAAATCTCTTACACGTGATGCACCAACACCAACAAACATTTCTACGAAGTCTGAACCACTAATTGAATAAAATGGAACTCCTGCTTCTCCTGCTACTGCTTTTGCTAATAATGTTTTACCTGTTCCTGGTTGACCTACTAATAATACACCTTTTGGTATTCTTGCACCCATATCTGTAAATTTCTTTGGATTTTTTAAAAATTCTACAATTTCTTGTAATTCTTCTTTTTCTTCATCTACACCAGCAACATCATCAAATGTTACTCTATTTTTCTCTCCTGCATTTACAAGTCTTGCTTTACTTTTTCCGAATGACATTGTTTTGTTTCCACCTTGTTGGTTTCCACCCATCATTAAAACCCAGAATATTAAGAATATTATTAACAATCCAAATGGTGTTATTAAATTAAGAATTACTAACCATATTGATGTTTTTTCTTCTTCTAATGAAAATGCTCCTGTTTTTAAATATTCTTCTGAATATTCCATAAAACTATCTACACTTGGTATATTTACTTCTTTTTCAACTTTTGTATTTTTTAATTTTACATTTGCAGTTGCCCCATCAGAAGAAATTTTTATATTTTCAACTTCTCGGTTTTCAATACTTGTTATTAATTCTGAATATGTCATTTTAGAATTATTATTTTCTAATATCGATGATAATAGAACTATAACAACTATTGCTATAATAAGCCACATTGCTAGTGTCTTTATTCCTTTTTTCAATTTTATGTCCTCCTATCCTTTTTATTACATTGAAACTATAACACACCTTTTTTCATTTTTCAATAGTTTTTTTATGACTTTTTTGTGTCCTTTTTGTTACAGTTTCTTGATATTTCTACGGTTTCTCTACTTTGATATAAAAAATATCTTCTTATCTTTAACTAAAATTTTTAAATTTTTATTTGGCGTTAAAAATTTGTTTCCTATATTATTGTTACATAGTTTTATTATATCTTCAATATGAATCATTTCTACACCTTTACTTGAGCCTTTTAGACGTTTTGTAACATATAATATTAATCTCTTTTTAATTGTCTTTTCTAATTCATTAAATTCTTTTAGTTTTAAAATTATTTGATCATTTTTTTCTTCTATAACCACTTTTCCGTAGGCTTCTTGGACTATTTTATTAAAGAATTCGTTTTCTTCTGTTATAACTTGTGATAATCTATTAACTGTTTCTATTATATTTGGATTAAATTCTTGTTTTATATACGGAATTACTATGTTTCTGATCTTATTCCTTGTATATTCATTTTCAAAATTTGTTCTATCTATTCTTGGATGTAGTTCGTTTTCTTCACAATAGTTTTCAATCTCTGCTCTTTCACATTCTATTAAAGGTCTAATATATTTTTGATCTCTAATTGGTTTTATTCCTTCAAGGCCTGAAAGACCACTTCCCCTAAGCATGTGCATTATTATTGTTTCAATTTTGTCATTTTTATTATGTGCTATTGCAATCTTATTAGCATTTTTTTGATTTTGTATTTCTTCAAAAAATTCATAACGTACATTCCTTCCAGCTTCTTCTGTTCCAATTTTATTTTCACTTGCAATTTCTTGCACTTTTGCTCTTTTACAAAAGAATTGAATATTGTACTTTTTACAATAGTTTTCCACATATTCTTCATCATCTGTGGATTCTTCTCTTATCATATGATTAATATGTGCAACATATATTTCAAAATTAATTCTTTTTTCTTCTTTAATTTTTCTTAATATATCTAACATACTTATAGAATCTGGTCCCCCAGATACCCCACAGACAATCTTATCTCCATTCTCTATTAAATTATATTTTTTTATTGTTTCAAAAACTTTTTCTTCCATTTTTACCTCTTAATCTATTTAATCTTCAAAACGCTTTTCAAGGTTAACAAATTTTGTATAATTTCCCATCCATAATAATTCAACAGTACATGTTGAACCACCTCTTTGTTTTGCTATTATTGCTTCTGCTATATCTTTCTTTTCACTTTCTTTATTATAATAATCATCTCTATATAAGAACATTACAATATCAGCATCTTGTTCTATCGCTCCTGATTCACGCAAATCTGAAAGCATTGGTCTGTGATCAGGTCTTTGTTCTACAGCTCTTGATAGCTGTGATAAAGCAATTACTGGAACATTTAATTCTTTTGCAAGTATTTTTAATGATCTACTTATTTCTGATATTTCTTGCTCTCTACTTGCTCCTCTTTTGTTACTTCCTTGTACTAATTGTAAATAATCTATTACAACTAAGCCAATATTTTTTTCCATTTTTAATTTTCTACATTTTGTCCTTATTTCCATTACAGATATTCCTGGAGTATCATCTATATATATTTCTGATTCTGATAATGGTCCAATTGCTCCAGCAAGTTTTACCCAATCCTCTTCTTCTAATTTACCTGTTTTTACTTTATTACTATCTACCATTGCCTCACTACATAATATTCTGTTTACTAATTGATCTTTAGACATCTCAAGACTAAAGATTACAACAGGTGTATTTCCTCTTAATGCTGAATTTGTTGCAATGTTTAAAGCAAATGCTGTTTTTCCCATAGCAGGTCTTGCTGCAATTAGTATTAATTCTGATCCATGTAAACCAGCTGTTTTATAGTCTAAGTCTGTAAATCCTGTTGGAACACCTGTAATGTATTGTTTTCTATTATATAATTCTTCTAGTTTAGTAAAACTTTCAACTAATACATCTTTTATTGGTGTATAACCTTTTTGATTTTTGCTTTGCATTATATCAAAAATCTTTTTTTCAGCTCCATCCATAATATCTTCAACATCTTCTGTTGGACTATAACCAAGTTCTATTATTTCATTTGCTGTTTTTATCAAATTTCTTAATATTGATTTTTCTTCAACTATTTTTATATATTTTTGAACATTGGCAGTTGTTGGTACTTTTTCAGGTAAGCTTGCTAAATACTCATATCCACCAACTTGCTCAAATTTATCCATTGATTCTAGTTCATCTTTTAAAGTTATTATATCTACAGGCTCTGATTTATTATACAAATTAACAATTGCTTGATAAATTGCTCTATTATCATCTCTATAAAAAGCATCTTCTTTTAGAACTTCTAATGCTGCAATAACTGCATCTTTATCTGTCATCATACTTCCTAATACTGCTTGTTCAGCTTCTATATCATGTGGTGGTATTTTTCCTAATTCCATTTTTAGCCTCCATTATTCTCCAATAACATTTACTTTTATTGTTCCATTAACTCCATCATATAATTTTACATTTACATTTTGCATTCCTAATGTTTTTATTGCTTCTTTTAAATCAATTTTTTTCTTATCAATCTTAATTTTGTGCTCTTTTTCTAAATTGTCTGCAATTTCTTTGGCAGATACTCCACCAAAAATTTTACCATTTTCTCCTGCTTTTACTTTTATTGTTACCATTATTTTTGTTAATTTATCTGCTAATTTTTTTGCTTCTTCTTTTTCTACATCTTTTTTATATTGATTTGATTCTTTTTGAGCCTTTAATTTTGCCATATTTTCATTATTAGCTTCAACAGCTAAATTTTTAGGAAACAAGAAATTTCTAACATATCCATCTGATACATTAATTATTTCATTTTTCTTTCCTACTCCTTTTATATCTGCTTTTAATATTACCTTCATTGTCATCATCCTTTCTTTTTTACGTATTAATAATATATCATACTTTTGTGCTTTTTACCATGTTTTTTTACAATAAATTAGGCAAAAAAGTGTTAAAACTTCTTTGCCTATAATTTTTTAATATTTTATTCTTTTTCAGCAAAATATTCATCAATTTTGGCAATTAATTCTTCTTTTGCTTCTTCAATAGTTTTGTTTTCTAGTTGAGCACCTGCCAATGTTATATGGCCTCCTCCTCCTAATTTTTCTAATATCATTTGTACATTTATATCTCCTATTGATCTTCCACTTATACAAATTTTATTATCTTCCATAATTCCAAGTACAAATGATGCTGTAATATTTCCTATTGTTAATAATTCATCTGCTGCTTTTGCACATATTAAATTAGCATCTTTTTCTTTTGAATCATATAATGAAATTCCTAAAGTATCATGTGTTATTTCTGCTTTTTTTACTATTTCTGCAATTTTATTATAACTTATTAAATCACTTTGGAACCATTTTTTAACTTTAATAATATCTACTCCACATCTTCTTAAATATGCTGCTGCTTCAAATGTTCTTACACCTGTTTTAAATGTAAAGTTTTTTGTATCCATCATTATTCCAGCATATAATGCTTCTGCTTCAATTGTTGGTAATTCAATTTCTGATTGAGCATATTGAATTAATTCTGTAACAAGCTCAGCTGCTGATGAAGCATATACTTCTTGGAATGTTAAAATACTTTGTTCTATAAAATCTGCACTTCTTCTATGATGATCTATTATTACAATTTTTGATGTTTTGTTTAATAGTTCTGGTTCTTCTACATATGATTTTTTATGTGTATCAACAATAACTAATAATGTATTTGAATCTATTTTAGCCAATGCTGTTTCTTTTGTTATTATTACATCTTTATATTCTTCTTGAATATTACTAATAAATTCTTTTATTGATACACATTCTGGATTTGTTAATATATATGCTTCTTTGTGTAAGTTAACAGCCATTCTGTATACACCAAGTGCTGACCCCATTGCATCTATATCTGGATTTACATGTCCCATTATAATTACTTTATTACATTCTGACATTAATTCTTCAAGTGCATGTGCAACTATTCTAGCTTTTACTTTAGTCCTTTTTTCTACTTCTTCTACTTTTCCACCAAAGAATTGATATTTGCCATCTTCTCTTATTACTGCTTGATCTCCACCTCTTCCAAGTATAACATCCATTGCTGCTAATGCTGATTTATATACATCTTTGTCTGTTTCACCTTCATTTGATATTGCTATACTTAGAGTTAGTTGTATTTTATCTTTTCTTACTAAATTTTTGACTGTATCTAGTATAACAAATTTACTTTCTTTTATTTTTTCTAGATTTTCTTGTTCAAATATATATACATATGTGTCTCTATCTTCTTTTAGTAGTATTCCATTTGTTTCATTTACCCAGTCATATAT